>NZ_JABXYU010000004.1:0-300000 GCF_013394795.1 Leptotrichia sp. oral taxon 223 | reverse complement strand
GATGTTTTCACAGCCTACAAGAAAGCCCATGATTGTGATCCAGTGTCAATTTTTGGTGGAATCGTTGCGATTAATAGAGAAATTGACGCAAGAACTGCACAGGAACTGCACAAAATTTTCCTAGAAATCGTTATTGCTCCGGCATTTACTGATGAAGCTCTGGAAATATTAAAATCCAAGAAAAATTTGAGAGTAATAAAATGCGAAGTTGCAAAACCTCAGGATAAAGTGGAATATGTAAAAGTTGATGGTGGAATATTAGTTCAGCAGACAAACCGAAAAATGATTGACAATATGGAAGTTGTAACTAAAAAACAGCCAACAGAGCAAGAATTAAAAGACATGGAACTTGGAATGAAAGTCGTAAAACACGTAAAATCAAATGCAATCGTGGTAGTAAAAGATGGAGCGGCAACAGGAGTTGGAACAGGACAGACAAACAGAATCTGGGCAACTCAGCACGCACTTGAACACGCCAAAGGAGACTTAGATTCATTAGGAGGAGCAGTTTTGGCATCAGACGCATTTTTCCCGTTCAGAGACTGTGTAGATGAAGCTGCTAAATACGGTATCAAAGCTGTAGTACAGCCAGGTGGATCAATTAGGGATAAAGAATCAATTGAGGCTGCTGATGAGCATGGAATGACAATGGCATTTACTGGAATTAGACATTTTAAACATTAAACTTGAAGCAAAAATATTTTTTTGACACAAAGAAAAAAATATGATAACATATAGGAAAATGAATAATTTGGATGAAAGTATGAGGAGAGATTTTATCACAATTTATAAGTCTTTGTAAATGTGGAATAAAACACCGAAGAAGTGACTCTTTCAGGTAAAAGGACTCATAGTGGACGAACCTCTGGAGAGATTGTCTTAAATGATAACACCGAAGGAGCAAAGGAATTTTTATTCCCTAAACTCTCAGGTAAAAGAACAGAGAATAATACATATAGAATTGCAGATTTTATATTTCTTTTTTAATACGAAATTAAAGAGGTTGTCTTAACTTTATCTTAAGTAAAGGACAGCCTTTTTTATTTAATTTATATCAGATCTGTATTCAATTACTTTAAACTTTTATATCCATTCTAAAATTCAGAAAATAAAAAATGAAGGAGAAGAAATTAGATGTTAGAAATTATTAAGAATTTTAATGAATTTTTTTGGGGAGTTATTTTAACTGTACTGTTAGTTGGAACTGGGCTATTTTATACACTTAGGTTAAAATTTATTCAAGTGAGGGAATTTAAGAGCGGTTTGAAACAATTGACAAGCGGATTTGATTTGAGTGGGGAAAAGGCGGATAAAAATGGGATGTCGTCATTTCAGGCTTTGGCAACCGCCATTGCGGCACAAGTTGGAACTGGAAACCTTGCGGGAGCGGCAACAGCAATTGTGTCTGGTGGCCCTGGAGCAATATTCTGGATGTGGGTAAGTGCTTTTTTTGGAATGGCGACTATTTATTCAGAAGCGGTATTAAGTCAGATTTTTAAACAGAAAAAAGACGGGGAGATGACAGGAGGACCTGCTTACTATATAGAAACTTTGTTTAATGGAAGAAAGCCTGCTAAATTTCTGGCAGGATTTTTTGCGGTTTCGTGTGTTTTGGCTTTAGGATTTATGGGAAATGCAGTTCAGGCAAATTCAGTGGGAGATGCTTTTAACAACGCTTTTCATATACCGGCAGTTATAACAGGTATATTTTTAGCAATTTTGGCTGGATTTATATTTTTTGGGGGAGTAAAAAGAATTGCTTCATTTACCGAAAAAGTAGTGCCTGTTATGGCAGTTTTATATGTTGCAATATGTGTATTCATTATTGCATTGAATATTAAAGATACAGGTTTGGCATTTAAAGCAATTTTTATCAATGCTTTTTCAACGAAAGCCGTTCTAGGTGGATTTGCGGGAGTTGGAATACAGAAGGCAATAAGATTTGGAGTGGCAAGGGGGCTGTTCTCGAATGAGGCTGGAATGGGTTCAACACCGCATGCCCATGCTATTGCAAAGGTTAAAAATCCTGAAGATCAGGGACATGTGGCAATTGTTACAGTTTTTATCGACACATTTGTAATTTTGACATTGTCAGCATTGGTAATATTAATTGCAGATAAAAGGGCTGATGGACTAGGGATTTCATTGACACAACATGCGTTTTATGCAGTGTTAGGGCATTTCGGGGTAATATTTGTTGCGGTTGCGTTGTTCTTTTTTGCTTTTTCTACAATAATTGGATGGTATTTTTTTGGAGAAGCCAATGTGAAATATCTTTTCGGTAGGAAAGCGCTTAATCTTTATAGAATTTTAGTAATGGCCTGTATAATTGCAGGTTCGCTTCAAAAAGTAAAACTAGTGTGGGAACTGGCTGATATGTTTAACGGGCTTATGGTAATTCCGAATCTGATAGCGTTGATTGGGCTGCATAAGCTGGTAGTTGAGGTTACAAAGAAGGATCCGCTGCTGAAGGACTGACAATTAATAAAATATAAAAAAGACTAATTACAAAACTTTATGAGTTCTAAAATAGTCTTTTTTTATATATTGAAATTAAATCTTTTTACTTTTAAATTATTTGTTACAAATTCTTAAAAAATTATAATTAATGTGAACCTTTTTTATTATGGTCTTTTTGTTTTTCTTTATATTTTCTAACTTGTCTTTCTAATCTGTCAGATAATTCATCAATTGCTGCGTATAAGTCTTTGTCTTCAGCTTCTATTTTTATTTTTGTACCACTTGCAAAAACTAATCCGTCGGCTTTATGAACAGGTCCTTCAGATTTTGTGTCTTCGACTGTCAGAACAACATCGACTTCTGTGATAGCATCCGAATACTTAGAAATTTTTCTTATTTTTTCTTCAGTATAGTTTTTGATTGCGTCTGTAATTTTAAGTTGTTTTCCGCTAATAATGATTTTCATAAATCATCACATCCTTTCATCTATGTCAATAATATTGTACCTTGAAAAAGAAAAATGTCAAGAGAGAAAGTAAAATAATTAAAATTTTTGCATAATTAATTATTAAAAAAACATATGTTATTTATTAAAATTAATTTTTTATTAGACTTGTTAGACAACTTGATATTTTTTGTCTTTAACAGCCCTTTGCGAGTAATATTTATTTTGTTATATTTTCAAGTTTATATGGGTATTGAACAGGTATATTATACATTTGAAATTTTTCAAAAGAAATAATTTCCTTTTTCAGCGTGGAATTGAAAAAAGACGGAGTAAAAATTATTTGTTGAAATATTAGTGATAATGTTATAAAATTTTATTGGTTAGAAAAAAGATAATGAAAATACAAGGCGAAAGAATGGGGAAAAGTGGTAATATGCAAGAAATAGAAAGATTTTTTAAGCAAGATACAGTTACACTTGCCAAAGATTTACTGGGGAAATTAATAATTGTGAAAAAGAATGATGAGATATTAGGGGGATATATTGTGGAAACGGAGGCTTATTTAGGGGTAGTGGACAGGGCTTGTCACGGATTTGAAGGAAAACGGACTCCAAAAGTTGAGGCTCTGTTTGGAAAAGCGGGGACGGTTTATATTTATACGATGCATACGCATAAAATGCTGAATATTGTCAGCTGTGAAGAAGGAAATCCGCAGGCAGTGCTGATTAGAGGCATTGAACCTGTAATTAATATTGAAAGAATGATAGAAAACAGGGGAAAAGACGGGATTCTGGTTAGTAATGGGCCGGGGAAATTGACAAAGGCTATGGGGATTAGCGATGGGTTTAATAAGTGCAGGATTTGTGAAATCAGGAAAAATTTGAGTAAAATATCAAAAAAATTGACTTATAATAGTGAAAATATGGATGAAAATGTGCTGTATACTGATTTTGAAAATAGTAAAATTCCAAAAAATATTGAAGTTTCAGCAAGAATAGGAATTCCAAATAAGGGGATTTGGACAAAAAAGGAATTGCGGTATTTTGTAGCGGGAAATAAGTATGTTTCCGGAATGAAAAAGACAGAATTTAAGGATGATTGCTGGAAATAATAATTTTTTGGGTATTGAAAAAAAGGTAAAATTTTGCTATACTTTTACTAGGTGGAGAAATTTTACAAATACAAAATTTTTTAGCAGATTATTTTATTGATAATATGTAAAGTTAAATTTATTGTGGAGGAAAGATGAAAAAAAAATTTTTTGTCACGAGAGCAATGAGGATATTTTTCACAAGACAAATTGTAAAATTGTCTACTTTGTTATGGGTAAAATGTAAAAAAAATAAATATATAAATTTATGTCAAGAATCTAGGTGAATTTTGTTTACTTAGATTTTTTTTGTTTTTTTATATTGCTTTGATTAATAATGGTTATTTTATTTATTATTTATAACAATCTTTTTTTATGCAGAGGTATCATACGCCATACCTCTGCACTCCCGCTTACGCAAAACTTTCTTATAAAAGAAAAAGAAAACTCGCTTTTGAGTATAAATTATTTTAATATCAAAAAATAGATTTTTTTAAAAATATTTTACAAAAGCTCAAACAGTTCTTTTTCTTCTAACGAAATTTTGCTTGGTATTTATTTTAGTCAAATAAACTATTATGATTAAATGTCAAAAAATACTTAGACAAGTCTAATTTTTAAAGAAGATGGCAACCGTTTAGCTTTGTTTTATAAAAATAATTACTTAATAAAAAAAATACGGGTTTAAATTAGTTAATATAAATAAAAAAATATAGCAGAAAGAAGGAGAGAAAAAAATGAATTATAGAATCTTTGTGGAAAAAAAAGAAGATTTTAGAGTGGAAGCACAGAATTTGTTTCATGACTTGAAGGAGAATATCGGGATAGATGGACTTTTGGATGTAAGAGTCTTGAATATTTATGATGTGTTTAACTTGGGTGAAAACGATTTGGAAAAATTGGAAAAGACTGTGTTTTCGGAAATAAATGTTGACAATGTTTTTAGATCGTTTGATGAAGTGTTTGAAAAAAAAGATTCAGAAAATGTGTATTTCTCAGTGGAATTTTTGCCAGGGCAATATGATCAGAGAGCGGATTCTGCAATTCAATGTGTAAATTTATTGATTGATGAAGATAATGACATTAACGTAAAAAGTGGGAAATTGATAATTTTATACGGAAAAATTTCTCCTGATGAGCTTGCGAAAATAAAAAAATATTATATAAATGAAGTTGAGGCAAGGGAAAAAGATTTAAACGTTCTAATTGAAAATGTTGAAACCGAAAATACAGATGATGTTATTGTTTATGAAGGATTTATTGAAAAAACAAAAGAGGAAATTGAAAGTCTTAAAAATGAATTGGAATTAGCAATGACTGTAAACGACTTGTTGTTTATTCAGGAATATTTTAAAAATGAAGAAAAAAGAAATCCTACGGAAACTGAAATTCGAGTGCTGGACACTTACTGGAGCGATCATTGCCGACACACAACTTTTGAAACAATTATTGATGATATAAAAATTGAAAATGAAACCTACAAAAATATTATCGAAAAGGCTATTAATGAGTATTTGGAAAGCAGGGAATATGTTCATGCTGACAGAATTTCTAAAAAGCCAATGACTCTTATGGATCTTGCTACAATTTTTGGAAAAGAGCAGAGAAAAAATGGTAATTTGCCAGATTTGGAAGTTTCGGATGAAATAAATGCGTGTTCGATTTATATTGATGTGCCTATTGAAAGAATTGATGAGGATGGGAAAAAGAATACTGTTACTGAAAAATGGATTTTGCAGTTTAAAAATGAAACTCATAATCATCCGACAGAAATTGAGCCGTTTGGAGGGGCTTCTACTTGTATTGGTGGAGCAATCCGTGATCCGTTATCTGGAAGAACTTACGTTTATCAGGCTGTGAGAATTAGTGGTTCTGCTGATCCGACTGAAAAAATTGAGGATACAATGGCTGGGAAATTGCCACAAAAGGTTATTACACAAGTAGCTGCACACGGATTTTCTTCTTACGGAAATCAGATTGGGCTTGCAACAACTCATGTGAATGAAATTTACGATGAAGGATATAAGGCTAAAAGAATGGAACTGGGACTTGTCGTGGGAGCAGCACCTGCTGAAAATATTATTCGTGAAAAGCCTGAAAATGGAGATATTGTAATTTTACTTGGTGGAAGAACTGGAAGGGACGGAATTGGAGGGGCGACTGGCTCATCTAAGGAACATACAACTGAATCTTCTGAAAAATCAAGTGCCGAAGTGCAAAAAGGAAATGCAATAGTTGAAAGAAAAATTCAAAGACTTTTCAGAAACAGAAATGTTACAAAATTAATTAAAAAATGTAATGATTTTGGAGCTGGAGGAGTTTCAGTCGCAATCGGAGAACTGGCTGATGGGCTTGAAATTGACTTGAATAAGGTAAGAGTGAAATATATTGGATTAAATGGTACGGAACTTGCTATTTCAGAGTCGCAAGAAAGAATGGCTGTTGTTATTGAAAAACAAAACTTGGATAAATTTATAGAATTTGCAAACGAGGAAAACCTGGAAGCATATCAAGTAGCTGAAATTAATGATTCAAACAGGCTTGTTATGAAATACAATGGAAAAGCGATTGTTGATATTTCAAGAGATTTCCTAAATACAAATGGAGCTCCTTCAAATATCAATATTACAATTGAAAATACACCAAAATTGAATTTAAACAGAGAAATTGAAGGAAATGACTTTAGAAGTAAATTTATAAATAACCTGAAAGACTTGAATGTAGCTTCACAAAGAGGATTGGGTGAAACTTTTGATTCAACAATTGGAGCAACTACTGTATTAATGCCATTTGGTGGGAAATATCAGTTGACTCCTGCGGAAGTTTCGGTACAGAAAGTGTCAGTAATTAATGCGGAAACTGATGTTGCCTCAATGGTTGGATATGGATATAATCCTTATGTTGCAAAACAAAGCACATTCCATGGCGGTGCTTACGCTGTGATTGAGTCAATGGCAAAAGTTGTTGCTGGCGGAGGAAACTACAAAAATATCAGATTTACATTCCAGGAATATTTTGAAAGATTGGGGCAGGATTCCAAAAAATGGGGTAAACCATTATCAGCATTATTAGGAGCATTGCACATCCAAAAAGCCTTTGGATTGCCATCAATTGGTGGAAAAGACTCAATGAGCGGAACATTTAATGAAATTTCTGTGCCACCAACATTGGTATCATTTGCAGTAAGTGTTACAGATGCTGAAAATGTAATTTCTAGCGAATTTAAAAAGGCTGGAAACAATGTGTACTTGATTACAACGCCAAATGATGAAAATGATTTGCCAAAACTTGATGAATTAAAGGCAAACTTTGATTTTATAACTGAAAATATAAGAAATAAAAAAATTGTATCTGCTATGGCTGTGAAAAATGGTGGAATTGCAGAAAGCATTGCAAAAATGACATTTGGAAATAAGCTTGGTGTGGATGTTACGGCGCAAATTGGTGAAAATGACTGGTTTAAAGTGAATTATGGAGCATTTATTGTGGAAACTGCTGAAAATATTGATTATAAAAATGCAGTTTTACTTGGGAAAGTTGCAGATGAAGCGAAAATTACCATAAATGAAACAGCTTTTGATTTGGATGAGTTGATCGGAAATTGGGAAAGTAAGCTTGAAAAAATCTTCCCAACAAGAAAAGAAGTGGCAAAAGAGCATGAAATTGCACATTGTGAAGGCTTAAAATATGAAAAATTGAAAAAAATTGAGCATGAAAATATAATTAGCAACATTTCAAATACTTATGCAAAACCGAGAGTATTTATCCCAGTATTTCCAGGAACAAATTCAGAATACGACTTGGAAAGGGCATTTAACCGTGAGGGAGGATTTGCCAAAATTGGAGTGTTTAACAACTTGTCGCACAATAATATTTTAAATTCGATTGATAACTTTGTTAAAGAAATTAATAATTCACAGATTTTAATGCTACCAGGAGGATTTAGTGCAGGAGACGAGCCAGATGGTTCTGCTAAATTCATGGTTGCTGTTTTAAAAAATAAAAAAGTAAAAGAAGCAGTAGAAAACTTACTAAAACGTGACGGATTAATTTTAGGAATTTGTAACGGTTTCCAAGCATTGATAAAATCAGGATTACTTCCTTATGGGGAAATTCGTGAATTGAACGAAACTTCACCAACATTGACTTTTAACACAATTGACAAGCATATGTCAAAAATTGTACAGACAAAAATTATTACAAATAACTCGCCTTGGCTTTCTGATATGAAAGAGGGAGATATTCACTCTGTTGCGATTTCTCACGGTGAAGGAAGAATCATTATTACAGAAGAACAATATAAAAAATTATTTGAAAATAATCAAATTGCAACAAAGTACGTTGGTTTAGATGGAAACTCAACAATGGATTCCCAATTTAATCCAAACGGTTCATATTATGCAATTGAAGGAATGCTTGCCCACAATGGAAGAATTTTTGGGAAAATGGGACATTCTGAAAGAAAAGGCAAGAATGTTTATAAAAATATTTATGGGAATAAGGAACAAAATATCTTTAGAAATGGAATAAAATTTTTTAAATAGAAAAAAACTTAAAATAACTTAATCAAGTATTTAATATTTGCAAAGTTGTATTATAAAAAATAAGAGGAGGAATAATGAAAGTAGCAATATTTTTTGGAAGTCAGTCGGATACTGAAAAAATGAGAGGGGCTGCGAATTGCTTGAAGGAATTTGGGATTGGGTACGAGGCTTATGTACTGTCAGCTCACAGGGTTCCTGAAAAATTGGAGGAAGTTCTTGCGGATGTGGAAAAGAGAGGGGCTGAGGTGATTATCGCTGGAGCTGGGCTTGCGGCGCATTTACCAGGAGTTATTGCTTCAAAGACAATTCTTCCAGTTGTGGGGGTACCTTTAAATGGAGCGATTGGAGGACTGGACGCACTTTATTCAATTGTACAGATGCCAAAGTCTATTCCTGTGGCTACAGTTGGGATTGATAATTCGTATAATGCGGGGATGCTGGCTGTGCAGATTTTGGCGGTGAAATATCCTGAAATTAAGGAAGAACTGATTAATTTTAGAAAAGAGATGAAAGCTAAGTTTATTGCGGATAATGAGAAAAAAGTGGAATTATAATTTTTAATATTTGTTTTATGCACTTTAGTTCTTAATTATTTATATGATTTTTTGTCAAAAAAATTTAGCAAGGAGTTTTACCCTTGATAAGATAACATATGATTTAAGTTATGAAACAGATTTATTGTTTAAAAATAAAAAAAGAAAAAAACGGAGGAAATAAAAAATGGAAAAAAGAGAAAAAATTTATGAAGGAAAAGCAAAATCAGTTTTTGCAACAGATAAAGCGGATGAAATAATTATGTACTTTAAGGATGATGCGACAGCTTTTAATGGAGTTAAAAAGGATCAATTGGAAGATAAAGGGATTTTGAATAATAAAATTTCTACGCTGCTTTATGGATATTTGATAAAAAATGGTGTAAAAACTCACTGGATTGAAACTTTGAATGAAAGGGAGCAATTATGTAAAAAGGTGGAAATTGTGCCTTTGGAAGTGATTATTAGAAATAGGGCAACTGGAAGTTTTGTGAAAAGATATGGAGCGGAAGAAGGGAAAATTTTTAAAAGACCTACATTTGAATTATCGTATAAAAATGATGATCTAGGAGATCCGCTATTGAATGATGATCACGCTTTGGCATTGGAACTGGTAACTGAAAAGGAATTAGCTGAAATTAAAGAGCAAACTTTTTTGATAAATGATTTACTGTCAAAATTATTTGATAAAATGAACTTGATCTTGGTGGATTTTAAAATTGAGTTTGGAAGAGATAAAGATGGGAATATTCTGCTGGCAGATGAAATAAGTCCAGATTCAATGAGATTGTGGGATAAGGATACGCTTAAAAAATTGGATAAGGATAGATTTAGACAGGATTTAGGAGATGTGATGGGGGCATATCGTGAAGTGTTGCGACGTTTAGAAAAAGCATTGGCAGAATAATTTTAATGGAGGAGAAAAATCGTGTTTAAAAGTTTAAATGAAGAGTGTGGAGTTTTTGGCGTATTTGGACATCAGGAGGCGGCACGTCTAACTTATTATGGATTGCACAGCTTGCAGCACAGGGGGCAGGAAGCCGCAGGAATTGTGGTAAGTGATGGAAAGCGTGCAAATGGACATCGTGGGCCTGGATTAGTGTCAGAAGTATTCAACGATGATAGAATATTTAATCGTCTGAAAGGAAATAGTGCGATAGGACATGTCCGGTATGCAACTTCTGGAAACAGCAGCGGACGTAATATTCAGCCATTCTTGTTTCAATTTTTTGACGGAAGTATTGCTTTGGCGCACAATGGAAATTTAATTAATGCAAAAACATTAAAAAAAGATCTGGAAAAACAAGGTGCAATTTTTCATTCTTCATCTGATACAGAAGTGCTGGTTCATTTGATAAGAAGAAGCAGGGAAAAAGATTTTCTGAGCCAGCTAAAAGATGCATTACGCCAAGTAAAAGGTGGATTTTCTTTCTTAGTTCAAACTCAGACAGCACTGTATGGGGCAGTAGATCCGTTTGAATTCCGTCCTTTAATTTTAGGAAAAACAAAAAATGGAGCCTATATTTTGGCAAGCGAAACGTGTGCATTGGAAATCGTGGGAGCAGAATTTATTAGGAATATAAGATCTGGAGAAATAATTATTATTGATGAAAACGGATACAGGATAGAAAAATATACTGAAAATACTTCAACTGCCATTGCAGCAATGGAATATGTGTATTTTGCACGTCCAGACTCGGATATTTCTGGAGTAAATGTACATAAGTCACGTAAAAGATGTGGAAGAAGATTGGCACAGGAAGCTCCAGTTGAACACGCAGACATTATAATCGGAGTTCCCAACTCATCATTATCAGCGGCAAGCGGATATGCAGAAGAAATTGGAAAGCCTTATGAAATGGGATTAATCAAAAATCAATATGTAGCCCGTACTTTTATTCAGCCAACTCAAGAATTGCGCGAACAAGGTGTCAGAATGAAATTATCCGCTGTAAAAAGTGTTGTAAAAGACAAAGTTGTAGTTATGATAGATGACTCAATAGTCCGTGGAACAACTTCAAGCCGTATAGTTCAATTGTTAAAAGAAGCGGGAGCAAAGGAAGTACATGTCCGTATTGCATCTCCAGAATTTAAATTTCCTATTTTTTATGGAATAGATGTTTCAAAATCATCTGAATTAATTTCGGCAAATAAAACTGTTGAGGAAGTAAGAGAATATATAGGAGCAGATTCGCTTGCATTTCTTAGCATAGATGGGCTGATTGAGTCAATAGGGCTTGATTTTGACGCACCGTATACAGGGCTTTGCATGGAATGCTTTAATGGAGATTATCCAGCGGGATTGGGAGATTATGAAAAAGAATTTTATGATTCGTTGACGCCAATTCAAGAAGAGGCTTTGAAAAAATTAGAAAAATAAAAAATTAAAGAATTTGTATAAAAATAGGAGGAAAAAATGTCAATTTCTTATAAAGATTCGGGAGTAGATAAAGAAGAAGGATATAAAAGTGTAGAAAAAATAAAAAATGGTGCCAAAAGTACGTATAATGTCAATGTTATGAACGATTTGGGAAGTTTTGGAGCATTGTACAAACTTGGAGATTATAAAAAGCCTGTGTTAGTTTCTGGAACTGACGGAGTTGGGACAAAATTAAAAGTCGCATTTGAAACAGGGATTTACAACACAGTTGGAATAGACTGTGTAGCAATGTGTATAAACGATATTTTGTGTCACGGAGCAAAGCCATTATTTTTCCTAGATTACTTGGCTTGCGGGAAATTAGACTCAAATGTGTCAGCTGAAATAGTAAGCGGAGTTGTGGAAGGATGCTTGCAGTCAGAAGCTGCCTTAATTGGTGGAGAAACGGCTGAAATGCCAGGATTCTATACTCCGGGAGAATACGATATTGCAGGATTTGCAGTAGGGGCAGTAGAAGAGGATCAAATTGTGAATGGTTCAGATGTTAAGGAAAATGATGTTTTAATTGCAATTCCATCAAGCGGAGCACACAGTAACGGCTTTTCACTAATCAGAAAATTATTTACTGACTTTACTGAAGTTTACAATGGGAAAACAATTGGAGAGCATCTATTGACTCCGACAAAAATTTATGTAAAACCAGTTCAAGCTGTAATGAAGGAAGTAAAAATCAACGGAATGGCCCACATCACGGGTGGAGGGCTTATCGAAAATGTTCCAAGAACAATACCTGATGGACTTTGTGCAAATATACAAAAATCAAAAATTCAAATTCACGAGTTATTCAAGCACGATGCATTTTCAAGAGTAAGTGAAGAGGAAATGTGGGGAACATTTAATATGGGTGTAGGATTTGTATTGATTGTAGACGCAAAAGATAAGGAAAAAGTGATTGAAATTTTAGGACAAAATGGAGAAAATGCTTATGAAATCGGATATATTGAAAAAGGTGATGAAAAAATATGTCTAAAATAATCGAAAATTCAAAAGATAAATCAAAAAATAAAAAAACACGTATAGCAGTCTTTATATCAGGTTCAGGCTCAAATTTACAGTCAATCATCAACAACATCGAAAATGGCAACTTAAACTGTGAAATTTCCTATGTAGTAGCCGACAGGGAATGCTTCGGACTGGAAAGAGCTGAAAAACATGGAATAAAAAGCATAATGCTTGATAAAAAATTATTTGGAAAAAATTTGTCAGATGAAATAAACGCTATTTTGGAAAATGATACAGAAAGAACGGATTACATCGTACTCGCAGGCTATTTGTCAATTTTATCAGAAAGTTTCATAAACAAATGGAATCGTAAAATTATAAATATCCATCCATCACTTCTCCCAAAATACGGTGGAAAAGGAATGTACGGAATAAAAGTCCACGAAGCTGTAATCGCAAACAAGGAAAAAGAAAGCGGCTGCACAATTCATTTTGTAGACAATGGAATCGACACAGGAGAAATCATAACAAATGTAAAAGTCCCTGTTTATGAAGAGGACACACCTGAAATTTTACAGAAAAGGGTGCTGGAAAAAGAGCATATTTTGTTAATTGAAGGGATTAAAAAGTTATTGGGACAATAATTTTGAAAAGTAAAGGAATGAGTTAAATATGGATTTAGAGGGAATACTAGTAGTTGTTGCGATGATTGCGGGAGGATTAACTGGATTCTTGATGGTAAAATTTATTCAGAAAAAAATAAAGGATAAAAATAGGAATAATTAGAAGGCGTAAAAGTAAAAATAGATATACGGTAATATTCTAGATAAATTTCTTTGATTAAATATTACCGTAGCTCTGGGAAATAGAAACATAAAAACTGAGAGGAGATGAAAATGAAACCTAAATTTTTAATTTTGATGCTGTTAATTTTTAGTTTTTCAATAATTTATGCAGCAAATGGCGATGAGGAATTTAAAAAAGGAAATAGTTATATTGATGAAAAAAAATATAACGAAGCGGAAAAATATCTTTTGGAAGCATTGAAAAAAGGCAATACACAGGCTTATAACGCTTTAGGATATTTATATTCTGTTCAAGGTAAGTTTGAAAAGGCAGAATACTATCTTTTGAAGGATTTAGAAAATACTAGAGATGAAAAATTAAAAGAAAGAATGAAAATTAATTTGGCATATATTTATATAAAGCAAAACAAGGAAAAAGAAGCAGAAAAGCTGTTAAGAAGCATTAAAAATAATGATGCTACGGTATTTAATACATTAGGAATCCTTTATTATAATAACCAAAATTATAAAAAAGCAATAGAATATTATAAAAAAGCATTGGATAAAGGAAATGACATTTCAATAAGTAATTTAGTAATAAGTTATAGTGAAATTGAAGAAGCAAACGATGAAATAAGAGAATTGGTAAACAAAGAATATAAAAGAGGAAATATATATGCTTATGGATTTTATGGAATAGCTAAAATTTATGATGAAGGAGCTGAAGAAGGTAAAAAAATATGTGAATTAGGTATTAAAAAAGGTGATCCAAATTCATATCTCTGTATGAGTGTATTTTATGAGAAAAAAGGTAATAAGATTAAGTCTAAAGAATTATTTGAGAAATATAAAGTAGAAATGGGAAAATTGGAAGATAAATTGGAAAAAAATGAAAAATAGAAAGAAATTTTTTAAATAGGATTTATAATATTCTCCATTAAAACAATGGATTTGTTATAAATTCTGTTTAGCAAGAAGTCTTGACTTCTTGTCAGAAAATAAATAAAATATTAGTTCTATTTTTCAAATGAGTATTAGATTAAATAAATATAATAAAAAATAGAGAGTTTTTTGAATAGCATTTTCAATTTTCTCTCTATTTTTATTTATCCTAATTTTTAAAATTCAAAAATATTATAAATTATCTTGAATAAACTTTTGTCAATTTAGCAATTCTTTCTGCCAATTCATCTGTCAATACACCGTCTTTTAATCTCCATTGCCAGTTTCCGCTAGCAAGTCCAGGGGTATTGATTCTAGCTTCACTTCCTAATCCTAGGAAATCTTGAATTGGGGCGATTGCCATGTTTGCAACTGAACTCCAAGCACCTCTTAGGGCGTCCCAGTGGATTTCGTTATCAGAGAATGAATGTAGATAATCTCTTGCAAATTGTTTATCTTCTTCTTTTGCTTTTGTAAACCATCCGATCAGTGTGTCGTTATCATGAGTTCCTGTATAGACTACACAGTTTTTTGTGTAAGTGTGAGGCAGGTATTCATTTTCTTCGTTAGAATCAAATGCAAAACCTAAAATTTTCATTCCTGGGAATCCAGTTGCATCTCTTAAGTCAATAACTCCTTGTGTCATTAATCCTAAATCTTCTGCAATAATTGGTAAATCTCCCAATTCTTCCTTTATTTTGTTAAATAAGTCAATTCCAGGCCCTTTTACCCATTGCCCGTTTATTGCAGTATCTTCTCCAAATGGAACTGCCCAGTATGCTTCAAATCCTCTGAAGTGGTCAATTCTTATGATGTCGCAAGTGGAAAGATTGGCTCTAACTCTGTCTATCCACCATTTGTAGTTTAGTTCCTTTAATTTGTCCCAGTCGTATAGAGGGTTTCCCCAAAGTTGTCCTGTAGCACTGAAATAATCAGGTGGAACACCAGCTACTTTAACGGGTTTTAGTTCAGGATCGAAAAGGAAAATTTCTGGATTTGCCCATGCGTCAGAACTGTCTACCGCAACGAAAATTGGTATATCTCCAATTACTTTGATTCCGTTGTCATTAGCATATTTTTTCAAGTTGTCCCATTGAGTAAAGAAAAGGCATTGAATAAAGTTGTTGTACTCAATTTCATCAGCTAATTCTTTTTTATATTTATTAACGGCAGCTTTTTTTCTAATTTTAATGTCGTGTGGCCATTCACTCCAAGGAAGCCCATTAAAGTGATTTTTCAAAGAGATAAAAAGGCTGTAGTCATTTAGCCAATCGTTATTTTTAGCTTTAAAAGCGTCTAATTTTTCTTTTAAATCCTTATTTCCATTAGCTTTAAAGTTTTCATACGCCTTTCTCAGCAAAGGGTATTTTTGATTATAAATAGCACCATAATCAATATATTCTTCGTTTCCTCCAAAATCAACATTTTTCAAATCTTCCTCAGTTAATAAATTTTGCTCGATTAACAAGTCAAAATCAATTAAATATGGGTTTCCAGCGAATGTTGAAAAGCATTGGTAAGGTGAATCCCCGTATCCAGTTGGCCCAAGCGGGAAAATTTGCCATAATTTCTGATTTGCTTTTTTTAGGAAATCCACAAATTTGTATGCTTCTTTCCCTAAACTTCCAATTCCATATTTCCCAGGAAGTGAAGTAGGATGTAACAAAATTCCAGAACTTCTCTCAAACATTTCTATATCCTCCTTAAAATTTATTAATAAAATCAAATTTTTTATTTCTCATACTAAATATACTATATTTTATGCCAAAAGTCAACATATACGTAAATGTATAATTGTTAAAATTTGAAAAAGGGGCGGGAGTATTGGAAATAAAGGACTTTCAGAGATTTAATAGTTTTTAAATTTTTAGAGAAAATTCTGTAAAAATACGTAATTTTTTAACGGTAGTATACAAGTAGTATACAAATTTGCTAGCGAGCTATGCATAAAAAATACCAGGATATTTGTTCCCGGTATTGCATTTATTAATTTATTTTCTCCATTTCCTTTCTCATTTTCTCAATATTAGTGTGAGTGTACTTTCTTGTCATTTTGATATTAGTGTGGCCTAAAATCTGAGTTATCGCACTCTCATTAGTTGACACATCTGTTATCATTGTTGCAAAGGTGTGCCTTGTATCGTGTACAGTATGCTCCATTCCCAGTTTTTTCATTATCTTCATAAATTCATTCTTTCTGAAATTATTGTATAGATAATATCCTTCTTCTGACTTATTTGGGATTAGGAAAAATGTTTTGTTGGACATTCTTCTAGTTATAAGTGGAAGTATTTTGGGGTGTATCGGGATTACTCTATTTTTACCTGCTTTAGTTTTATTTCCACCAATTATAGTATTTTCTTCAAGGTTTATATTTTCTTTTGGAAGTTTTAACAGTTCATTTATTCTCATACCTGTGTAAATTAATATGAGAATTACATCAACGTAATCAAATTCGTTCAGATTAGTCCATAATATAGCAATTTCCTCTTCTGTAAATACTTTTCTTTCAATTTTATTTCTATGTTTAGGAAGTTTTATAAACTGACTGTAGTCCTTATCTATAATATCCAGTTCCATAGCTTTTTTTAGCACCAGTCCAATAAATGATTTTAAATTCTTCAAAGTTCCAGTCGAGAGTTGAGGCATACTGTCGATAAAAGTTTGGAGTTCAATAGTTTTTACATCTCTAATTTTTTTATTGTGCAGCGGCTTTAAATACCTGTAATACATTTTATAAGACTTTAATGTTAAATTTTCAATTGTTTGTTCCTTTTCTTTAATAAATCTATCCATAACCTCTCTAATCGTAATTTTTTCCAGGTCTATGTCATAGGGATTGGCATTGTATTCAGCGAGGGCCTGCATAGCCGCTTTTCTTGTTTCAAAATATCCTATATATTTAAAAGTTTGTTTTCCGTTATTGCTATAACCAGTTGTAATTCTGGCACCAAAGGGCTTTCTTCTTTTTCCACCCAGTTTTATAACGGATCCATATCCATTTGGATTTTTCATAAAAAAATCACACTCCTTGTATTGAATTTTAAAGGTTTGTGTGATATACTTCTATTGGTGTTTGTGAGTATATCACATTGCTTAGTCCCTATTGCCGTAGGGGCTATTTTTTTGTTTATTTTAAATCAATTTCTATATTTCCACCTGTGTTAGAGAAAAAAGTACTTCCAAGTTTCAGTTTTAAATTCTTTGAATCCGCAATACCTTTTGGAATGTCAAAAAACACCCGCTTTTTGATTTTGACCCCAGGGTTAATGCTATCGTAGTTTAACCCATCATCCACCATAATCATAGTAGGCGAATATTGAGTGTCCTCTGAAAAAAGCTGGAAACTTCCCGAATCAAGAGAAATCATCTCTTTCGATATGTTTTTTATTGTAACGTGTAGAATCAAAAATTTATTATCCTCTCCATCAGGTTTGAATGATAAAAAACCACTTTTATCGCTAACACTAGATGCCGAAGTCTTATCGTTTACTGTAAGTTCAATATTTTTAGTATTCACAGTATCTCCTATTTTAAATTTTTCAATCTTATCTTTCTCGTTAGGTGTTGATGTTTTAGCTGTACTGGATACATTGTTTTTATCTTTTCCTATATTTCCAATAATCCCAATTACAATTAGTACAACCAGTAAAATAAACCACCATCGCTTGTAGATAGGTTTTTTCTCATAATAGATCTTTCCGTCCTCTCCAATAATTTTTCTTGCCATAATTCTTCCTTTCTATAATTGTGGTTTTATAAATCCGATAATCGTTTTCTTAACTAAACTTATCCAAGTTAATCTGCTAAGTTTAACAGTTTTTGTTGCGATGATTTTATTATAACGCATCTGATAGTAGGTTGGTAATTTCGTTGCAATCAACAAAAATTCCAATATTATTATTTGCTTTATTTAAAGTGGTAATATTAGAAATTATAATTCCCCCAATATAATACCTAGAGTTTCCAAAATTATCATTGGCAATATACACAGCGGGGCTTCCGTCGAACATATGGACATCCCAAGTTGCGATTACAGAATGCCCTGTGTCAGTTCTATCTAAAAACACTAGAACATTGTTTGATATTGGGTTTTTAGAAGCTCCGCCTAAATAACTGTATGTAATATATTGTACACTCCACTGGCTTGGTTGTAGGAAATTAGCTCTCATACAATATCTTATGCTAGTTAGTATATTTTTATTGTAAACTTTGTTTTTATGCACAATCTCATTTCCTGCCACTTTTAAATCGTTAAGGGGAATGTACATTAAATAATCACTTTGCCCAACATGAACCCTTGAAGA
The DNA here is from genome assembly GCF_013394795.1 of Leptotrichia sp. oral taxon 223. Classification (NCBI taxonomy): domain Bacteria; kingdom Fusobacteriati; phylum Fusobacteriota; class Fusobacteriia; order Fusobacteriales; family Leptotrichiaceae; genus Leptotrichia; species Leptotrichia sp. oral taxon 223. Next base: position 281,509 of record NZ_JABXYU010000004.1, on the reverse strand, counting down.
AACATTGAACTCTAATTCTTGAGTAAGATACTTTCCAATAACAGTTACAACGATGTCCCCGTCAAAATCTAAGATTTCATTGTTTTTAGGGACGATGAGCCCCATTTCATCATTTTCTCTAAAAAATACTCCTTGAGTAAAAATTTCATAATTTTTGTTGTTTTTCTTTATCATTATGTTCAATCCTACGATAGAATCCCCAGGATTATACATGCTTACACCATTATTATAGTTACCAAATACCATTTTATATTAGCCTCCATTTTTAATTTTATTTTATGATGTTGTTATAACTTGTTAATGTCCCTATATCCATGTCTATGAATTTCAGTAACATTTCATAAATAATAGTAATTTTATCGACATCTAAACGGTTTAACATATTTACTATATCAGATATTTTGGAATCCAAGTCAGCGTTTCCACCAAGGTTAATGTCCGACAATTTACGTTTTATGTTTGTTAATCCTATCAAATAATTCATGTCAACATCAAAGAATTTAGCGTATGCTATTATGTGTTTATTATCTGGAACTGCTGTTCCATTTTCCCAACGAGACATCATACTCTTATTAATTTTTAAGTCAAATTTAGATGAGAGTTTTTTACATAAATCATCCATGCTCAAACTATTCTCTGGGTGTCCGATAGGCTTTCGCAGTTCTTTTAATCTATCACCGTACTTAAATTTAACATTTTGCATAAAATTATCACCTCCTTAAAATTCTTTATTGTCAGTAGTATTATACCACAAGTTTCAGAAAAAGCAAGTTTTTGTTATTTTTTTAAAAAAGTTGTTGACAAAGAAACTTTTTTGTGATACACTTGTGTTATCGTAAGTGATAACAAAAAATAATTTGGGAGAGGATGTGAAAAATGACATGTACATTAGATTGAAGCAATTCCTGATAGAAAAAAACATAAAAAATAAGGACGTTGCTTCCCAACTTGGGATGTCTGAAGGTAGTTTCAGCAAGAAAATTAATAACAGAAAAGGTGCAGACTTTAATTTGATTCAGGTGAGAAAAATATGCAAGATGTATAATTTAGATCCAAATGTTTATTTTTTTTCAAACAAAAGTTTCTTAAACGACAACATAATGAAACACAAAACTTAAAAATAACAAAAGGCGAGTTAAAATTGATGAGTATTGCAAACATCTAAAAAAATGCTGGTTGGAACGAGAAAAATTAAATAAAGAAAGGTGGAGAGATGGAAAAAGAAACAAAAAATGAATGGAGACGATTTAAACCAAAAGGGACGGAAGAAGAAATGGAAGAATTAGATCGCCTAATGTCAGAAAAAGAACTAACAAGAGACGATTTAATCTTAATTTTTAAATGTTTAGAGCCTATATGGAAGAATATTTTGTAATCAATCTATCTAAAATATCTTTTAACTCTTCTTTGGAATAAGCGTACAGCATGTCTTGTCTGTCAAGACGATTGTCAGTATTCCAAACATAGATTATGGCTTTGTATGATCCTTTAGAATTTAACCCTGATATTTCAAAATCGTATTTGTCTAATTTAAGGTAAACGCAAGGTTCTTTGTCAACAGTTTTAACAGAATATTCAGGGCCTAAAAATTTCAAAGTTTCATTAAATTTTTTACCCATAATGAAATTAACCTCCTTTCAGTTGTAAGTTGTTTTTATTATACCTTGAAGGGAAAGGAAAATCAAAATAAAAGGAAGTGATTAAATGAAGCATAAATATCGTCAAGGGACTAAGTAATGAGAAAACAAACACCAAAAATTAAAGGGACGGCAATCCCAGAAAGGAAAAAAGCTATGGAAGTTTCGGAATCCTGGATAAGGAAACAGGCTACAAAATTGCAATTGACAATAAAGGAAGCCGCTGAATTTGTTGGAAAAGGGCAGCAATATGTAAGAGTCGGCTTACAGACAGGAAGACTTAAATTTGGAACTGCAATACCAAAATTCAAGGATGAAAAAGATGAGCAAGCAAGAAGAAGGGCTGGGAAGCACAATTGGGATTACGATATTCAACGTATTCAAGTTGAAAAGTACGTTGGGATAACATATGAAGAGTTTTTAAAAATGAAATTTGGAGGAATTTAAAATGAGATATGATGCTTTAGTAATGGTAAACAATCAAAATAAAGAAACAAGAAGAAAAATGGAAGAAAGAAAAATTAAGAACAGAATCAAGAAACTTGTAAGAAAGGTTGGGTTATCGAAATGACAGTCAGGGAAAAACTTGAAATAGAAATGGACAAGGAAGAGATTAAAAAATGGGAGGGAGAAAATGCTGACAGTGAAAAATCTGATAAAGATAATATTCCTGATAACAATGACAGTTCTTATACAGCTGGAAGTGATTAAGGAAAAAGGGCGATGGGTTGCTGGAGGAAACTTGGCATTTCCAATACTGCTGGCTGTACTTCTTTGGTGGAACTGGTTTTTTAAGAAATTGAAATAGTGGAGCAGGTTATGAAATTAAAAAGGAAATTAAGAAAGCAGAAAGAAAAGCGGGAACTGGTGTCAAAGGCACTGGACTATAAAGAGTTTTCAGCACAGAAGAACGAAAAGACAAAAGTTTTCTCAATGATGGCGTTGTCAAATCTGTGCAAGCATTACAGAAATTATTTCAACATACCGGGCATTACGGACGAAAATCTTGTAAATGGCGATACAAAAATACCTGTGCTGACTGAGAAAAATACCCTCTGGTGCACTTTTAAGCTTGAGGACATTATTCAAAGAACTTTCAGGGCTGTAAGCAGGCTCATACAGGAATATGAGTATGAGGATCTGCAGAATCCGAACCAGCGTAAGATAAAAGATTTTAAAAATGAATTTGTGATTGTTGAGTTTTCCAAGATGTATCAAAAAGAACTGATGGAATTAAAGTTCGGATTTGGTAAATATCTGAAAAGCAATTACAAAGAAACCGAGAAGGCTTTGAAAGAGATGATTGTGCTGTTTGCCTACTATGAAATATTTAAAAAGCAAATCCAGGACAAACTGAATGATTTTAGTAAAAACAACAGGATGTACATGAAAACTTTTATCACGAAGACAGACAGGAAATTTGAAGAAATAAAAGATGTCATTATAGAAGGCGGAGAACCTGACTTTAAAAAGGATATGTTGGAGCTTCTGAAATTTGAGGAGGCTGGAATTAAGATCAGATGGATAGGATACAACAGGAAAACAGCTTTGAAAATGAAGCTTCAAGGAAAAAAAGTGGAGGTATAGAAATGAGAGAAATTAAAGCCGATAAAGATGAACTTTTGATAGATGGAACTATTAAATGTGAATCAGAAGAGGATTATTATATGATACTTGATGAGCTTTACAGAGATAGAAGGGAGGAAATAGAAAATGAGAACTTTGACTGAGACTGATGTTCCGATAGGAATAAATGGTGAAATTCATTATGCTGATGTGATGGTGCATGGAAGCGTTTCAGAAAAGACAGAATGGATATTGGAAGAGTTTAAAAAGTTGCCACTACATCTTCAGGAAAAAATGCTGAATAATTTAGAAATTCTGCGAAAAAAAATGCCGATACTGCAAATATCGACAACATATAAAAAGAAACTAAGTAATTATACCACTAAGAAAGGAAAAATGCAACATGTCAGATAAGTTAAATGCGACAGTTAAAACTTGGGAGCTTTTGGAAGCCGTTAAAGTCGTGGAAAATTTTATAAGCAGTGAAAGAATAGGGAAAGACTACCTTAAAGGAGTCTGTATCGAAACAGACAGAAAGGAAAACACCTTGATTTTGAGAACTACGGATCTGAAAATGGCTGCAAAAGTTGAAATATTGGGACGAGTAAATAAGGATGGGAAAGCTGTGGTTTCGTGCAAAATCTTTAAAGGTTTATTAAAGGTCATCTCTGATACTGATGTCAGCATAGCAATTGAAAAAGATAAAATGATTATTCAAACGGAAAATTCTAAAAGTACAATTTCCTTAATGGAGGATGCGGAGTTCCCGGTATGGGTTGGGGTAGACAAACTAAAATATTATTCAGTGCGAATATCAGATTTGAAAAATCTCTTTGAGAATGTAAAATTCTCTGCCTCAGTTAATTCTGAAAATGAGGCAGTGAATTGTGTAAGACTTGAGTACGAAGAGGAAAAATTGAAAGCCGCTGGAACAGATACATACAGATTGTCCTACGCTGAAATTGATTTAAAGAATGTTGAGGGACACCCAGGAGAAAGACTTAATGCAAGCGTTCCTTTGAAAGCGATTGACGGGATTGTTAAGTCTATGAAATCAAAATTAATAATACCTAGAGTAAAAGTGCTGATCACTTGTGGCGAAGATAAGATCTTGTTTAAGTTAGCGGGAATTGAAATTGTGTCTGAATTAACTAGGCTAGAGTTTCCGGATTATAAAACTATAATTAAGAATTTGAATGTGGATAAACAAGCAATTCTTCATACAAAAGATTTTATTGCTGTACTTAAGAGGGCTTACTCCATAGCAAAAGGCAACAAGGAAGCTAAAAATGGTGCGATATTTGATTTTAGCCGAAATAAACTGGCAATAAAATCAATTGATGAATACTCGGAATTTAAAGAAGAAATCGCAACACTTTACACTGGAGAGGATTTAAAAATATCATTGAATGTAAAATTTTTAATTGACTTTATTGGTAAAGTTAAGGATAAAACGGCAGTGATGAAAATATTAAACAATAAAAGTACTGTACTCATAAAAGGTGAAACTGATGATAACTGGATATATCTGACAATGCCTTTGGCGTTGAGAGAATATTAATTAAGGAGGATAAAAGAAATGGCAGAAAAGTTAAAACTACCAAAAAGACCGGTATTAAAATATGAAAAGGATTACGGCTACCCTATCAGGATTAGGAAAGCGACACATACCCTGCTTGACACTGTGTCAGATGAAACTGGATGGAGCAAGGTGGATGTAATCGCAAAAATGGTGGAGTTCGCTTTTGACAATATTGAATGGGTAAGTGCTGAGGAGTACATAAAAAAGGACAAAGAAGGTGCTGAATAATGAAACTGGAAGTACAAAAAAACAATTGTCAAATGAAAGCAAAATAGATGAAATTATAAAATTGATGAAGGAGATATTAAACAATGGAATTAAAATTAGTGATCGAGATTGAAGAAGGAAGCAAACCGATAATTGAGAAATTTTCAGAGGCGTTACTGCTTTTAGGAAATACAACAACTATTTCAAATCCTGCCGGAACAGTAGTTGGAAAAATTCAGAAATTTATGCAGACGACACGTGCAGAAGATGAGTATGTTAAACAAGAGATGAAAAATTGGCAGACTAACGATGTAAAAGAAGTTGAAGAGAAAAATGACAATGCGGAAAAGTCTGAGAACATTGTGGAAAAAGCTCAAAAGAAAGTTGAAGAGAAGCCGAGAGCAGAAGCCAAAACTGTAGAAACAGAAGCGCCTAAAAAAGAAGAAGCAAGTGTTCCATCAGCAGCTGTTCCAACTTTAACACTTGAACAGTTAAGAGCTGGATGTGCTGAAATGTCAAGGCTTGGAAAAGGTGCTGAATTAAGAAATCTCATAAGAGGAGTTTACGAGATACAAAAACTGGATGACCTAGATCCTAAAAACTACGAAAGTTTTGCGGATAATTTAAGAGAGTTAGGAGTAAGAATCTAATGGAAGGAAACCACAAGGATAGAAACCACGCCCTGCTTAGTGCTAGCGGGGCCAGCAGATGGATGAACTGCAACCCCAGTGCAAGGCTTGAGGATATGTTCCCTGATTGTTCAAGCGAGTATGCGGAAGAGGGAACTTTAGCTCATGAAATATCGGAGCTGAAACTGTTAAAATATACAACTCCGATGTCGCAAAGGGCATTCAACAGCAAAATGAAAAAGCTGAAATCATATAAGCTGTACAAACCTGAAATGGAAAACTACACAGATGTTTATGTGGATAATATAAAGGAGCTTCTGATGTCATTTGATAAGCCAGGTACGGCTGAGATTGAAAAAAAAGTTGACTTTAGTGAATATGTTCCAGAAGGTTTTGGGACTTGCGACTTTGTTACAGTGGATAATGGCACTTTATACATACGTGATCTAAAGTATGGGAAAGGTGTGCCTGTATCAGCACAGGATAACCCACAGCTTATGCTTTATTCACTAGGAGCTTATCTTGAATTTTCACTGTTCAATGACATTGAAAATATAAATATGGGAATTATACAGCCGAGACTGGACATTGTAAGCATATTTGAGATTTCAGCAGACGAACTTGTGAAATGGGCAGAAAACGAAGTCAAGCCTAACGCTGAAAAAGCGTTTAATGGTGAAGGCGACTTTAAGATTGGGCAATGTACGTTCTGCAGGGCAAAGGCAATATGCAGGGCTAGGGCAGAAGCCAATATGTCGCTTGAAACAGAGATGAAACTTAAAGGGAACATATTAAGCAATGAAGAAATAGGGGAAATTCTTAACAGGGCAAGGGATGTCGTAAAATGGGTTAAGGATATTGAGAATTACTGCCAGCAAGCAATACTTCGAGGAGAGTATGTGCCAGGATGGAAAGTTGTCGAGGGCAGATCTGTAAGAGCGTTTTCAGATACTGAGAAGGCGATGGAAGTTCTGAAGGAAAAAGGAATTGCAGAAGAGCTGATGTATGAAAGAAAAGTGCTTACGTTGACACAGCTTGAGGGAGTAATAGGGAAAAAAGATTTCAATGAGTATGTAGGGGATTTCATAATAAAACCTAAAGGTAAACCTACATTAGTGCCGGAGTCAGATAAAAGGGCTCCGTATGTAAATGATGTTATCAATGCAAGTGATGATTTTATAAATTTAGACAATAATGGAAAGGATGATTAGAATGGAAAATTTAAACGGAACTAGAATAACAGTAAGAGGGAGATTAAGCTTTGTGCATGTATTTAAACCGCATGCGGCTACACCAGGGGCAGAGGAGAAATTCAGTACAACGATTCTTGTGCCAAAAACTGATGTGGAAACAAAACAGAAAATAGATGCAGCAATAAAAGCCGCTACAGAGTTAGGAGTATCAGAAAAATGGGGAGGAAAAATGCCAAATACAGTATTTACCCCAATTTGGGACGGAGATGGTGTGAATAATAGTGGAGACCCGTTTGGTCCTGAGTGTAAAGGGCATTGGGTTTTTACGGCCTCTGTAAAAGTTGACTATCCTCCACAAGTAGTTGACAGAAGAGTGCAGCCTATAACAGATCAGAGTGAAATCTACAGCGGATGTTACGCAAATGTGGCGGTTAATTTTTTCCCGTATTTGTTCCAAGGGAAAAAAGGAATAGGTGCAGGATTAGGAAACGTACAGAAAATTAAGGACGGAGAAAGCCTTGCAGGTGGAAGAACCGCCGAACAGGATTTTGATGTTGTCGATGACGAAGATGACGCTTTATATTAATAGAATTTTAGATAACTGCGTAGGAGTTTTTATCCTGCGTAGTTATTCCAGACTAAGGAAGGATAAAAATCAGATGGATGTATTAAACATAGATATCGAAACGTTCAGCAGTGTGGATATAGCAAAAGCGGGGCTTTATAAATATGCTCAGAGTGATGATTTTGAAATCCTTCTTTTTGCTTATTCGCTAAACGGTTCTGATGTAAAAGTTGTGGATCTAGCTCAAGGGGAAAAGATTCCCATTGAAATAATTGAAAGATTAAACGATGGGAAAACTTTACTGCGAGCCTACAATGCCGCATTTGAGTGGTACTGTCTTAATCAGGCTGGGTATTCAACATCATTAAATCAGTGGGAGTGTACAATGATTCATGCGTATTATGCAGGCTATCCTGGCGGACTGGAAAAAGTTGGTAAGGCACTAGGATTTAAGGATGACAAGAAAAAATCAGCAACAGGGAAGGCTCTTATAAAATACTTCAGTGTTCCCTGTAAGCCTTCAAAGAGAAACGGTGAGAGAACCAGAAATATGCCGCACCATGAACCTGAAAAATGGCAACTGTATATCGAGTATAACAGGCAGGATGTTGTGGCAGAAATGGCAATTGCCGATAAACTTAGAAGCGTCGTTGTTCCTGGATTTGAGTGGGATTTGTGGAGAACAGACATAAGAATGAATACAAACGGAATCAAGATTGATACAGAACTTGTTGATAGCGCTTTGTATGTAAGTGATACCTGGAATGAGCATTTAATGGAAACTGCAAGACAGATAACAAAGCTCGACAATCCAAACAGTACGGCTCAATTGTCAAAATGGTTAAAAGAAAATGGTGTAGAAGTAGAAAACTTACAAAAAGCAACTGTGAAAAAACTGATTGATGAAACTTCAGGAGATGTGAAAAAAGTGCTTGAGATAAGGCAGGAACTTAGCAAGACAAGTACTAAAAAATATGTGGCAATGAGAGAAGCGTTAGGAAATGATGGAAGAGTAAGAGGACTTTTACAGTTCTATGGAGCCAACCGTACCGGACGCTGGGCTGGAAGGCTTGTCCAGGTTCAGAATCTTCCACGAAACTACTTAGCAGATCTTGACGACGCAAGGGAAATTGTAAAAAGAAGAGATGTTGATACGTTAAGCGTTTTATATAGCAACATACCTGATACTTTGTCACAGCTAATACGTACGGCTTTTGTTCCAGAAGAGGGGAAGAAGTTTGTAATCGCAGATTTTTCGGCAATAGAAGCAAGAGTGATTGCCTGGCTTGCTGGAGAGCGATGGAGAACTGAAGTATTTAGAACTCACGGAAAAATTTATGAGGCGTCAGCTTCACAGATGTTTGGAGTTCCAATTGAATCAATCGCAAAAGGTAAAGAAAATTATCATTTGAGGCAGAAAGGGAAAATTGCTGAACTTGCACTGGGGTATCAAGGCGGACCAGGTGCATTGACCGCAATGGGTGCGATAGACATGGGGCTTACTCAGGAAGAGCTGCCTGAAATAGTACGGATGTGGCGAAATTCAAACCGCAGAATAGTTGACTTATGGTACAGCCTTGGAAACGCCGCAGTAGATGTAATTGAATCGGGCTCAAGGGTGGCAGTAAAAGACCTGTTACTAAGTAGGGAAGGTGATTTGGCAAATGGTATGGATTTTTTCACCATAACGCTTCCAAGTGGGCGTAAATTATATTATGCCAACCCTGGAACTAGGGAAAACAGCTGGGGTTCGCAAGTTATAACTTACAAATCGAGCAATCAGACAAGCGGAAAATGGGAAATTACTGAAACCTATGGCGGAAAACTAACGGAAAATGTAGTTCAGGCTATAGCAAGAGACTGCCTTGCGGTATCAATAAAAAGATTAACTGAAAAAGGATTTAAAATCGTAATGCACATTCACGATGAAGTGGTCATTGAAGCACCTATGGAAACATCTGTAGATGAAGTATGCGAAATAATGGGGCGGGATATTGAATGGGCTGAGGGGCTTATATTAAGGGCTGACGGATTTGAAACATCGTATTATAAAAAAGATTAACGAAAGGAGGAAAAAATGACAAACAGGGAAATAATAATATCGACCGCTGGAAGCAGGAGAGAATCACACTGGAAAACTGAAAAGCTACTGTGGAGCGAATTTATTAAAAGACTTGAAAATCCTACAAGGACAACTGAAACATATGAAAGTTTTATGAAGCTGAGAAAATCTCAGCAGGATAATCTGAAAGATGTTGGCGGATTCGTTGCTGGAGAATTAAAAGACGGGAAGCGAAAAAACACAAATTTATTAAGCCGTTCGTTAATCACCCTGGATCTTGACAACATTCCAAGCGGGAAAACAGCTGAAGTTATGGAAAAAGTGAAAGCTTTGAATGTGTCGCATGTGATACATCCCACCCGTAAGCATTCTGAAGCTGCTCCGAGATTGAGAGTTATGTTTCTTACAGACAGGGATATGACACCTGACGAGTATGAACCCGTATCAAGAAAAGTTGCCCAGAGATTGGGGATTGAAATGTGCGACCCTACAACTTTTGAACCCGCAAGGCTTATGTTCTGGCCAAGCTGTTCGCAGGATGTGAACTATAAAATATACTACGCTTTTAACCTTGATAATCCGCCAGTATCAGTTGATGGTACACTTGGCTTGTATGATGATTGGAAAAATATGAGTGAGTGGCCACAAGTTCCCGGAGCTGAAAAAGTTACAGAAAGACTTCTTAAAAAACAGGAAAATCCATTAGAGAAAAGCGGACTGATTGGGGCTTTCTGTAAAACTTTTACCATAGTGGAAGCGGTGGAAAAATTTATTCCGGAAGAGTATGAAATTTCTGATGATGGTAAAAGAATGACTTATACTCAGGGGAGTACGTTTGGCGGGGCAATAATTTACGATGATGTTTTTGTCTATTCGCACCATGCAACAGATCCTTGTGGTGGGAAACTATGTAATGCTTTCGATATGGTAAGACTCCATAAATTTTTTGATTTAGACGAGGATTCAAAGCAAGGGACGCCTACAAGCAAGCTGCCTTCATTTACTGAAATGTCAAGACTTGCAAGGGGAGTGAAAGAAGTGTCGGCAATACTGAATAAGGAACGGTACGAAAAGGCGGCACAGGATTTTACGACAATTGATGACGAGGACACGGACATTGAGTGGATGATCCTGCTGGCAGAAAATGAGAATGGAAAGTATTTAAAGACTATAAAAAATATAGAAATTGTACTGGAGAACGACGTAAACCTTAAAGGAAAGTTTGCAATAGATGAATTTGCAAACAGGGTTATGGTTACGGGAGCCACACCATGGGACAGCAGAAATGAGGTAAGACAGTACGAGGAAGTGGATGACAGCGGTTTAAGAAACTATCTTGAAAACAGGTACGGCCTTACCGGAGAAAACAAGGTCAATGACGCACTTCTGCTAGTTTCCCATAAAAGACGATACAACAGCGTAAGGAATTACCTGGAGAGCGTTAAGTGGGACGGCAAGCCTAGAGTGGAAACGCTTCTGAGAGACTATCTCGGTGCGGAGGACAGCATTTATACAAGGGAAGTAATGAAAGTATCTTTGGCGGCTGCAGTTGCGAGAGCCGTTGAGGGCGGAGTCAAGTATGATTACATGCCAATATTTACTGGAAAGCAGGGAATCGGTAAAAGCACGTTTTTAGCAAAGCTTGGAAAAGGGTGGTATTCTGACAGCCTTCAGACTTTTGAGGGCAAGGAAGCTGCTGAAATGATTCAGGGAACATGGATTAATGAACTTGGGGAGCTTACAGGGTTTAACCGAAGCGAAACCAATTTGATAAAGCAGTTTTTAAGTAAGCAGGACGACATATACCGTAAGGCTTACGGAAGGGTTACAGAGAGATACCCTAGGCGGTGCGTGTTCTTTGGAACTTCAAACGATTCGGAGTTTCTGAGGGACAGGACAGGGAACAGAAGGTTCTGGCCGGTTGAAGTTGGGATTGCGAAGCCTAGGAAGAGCATTTGGGATAATCTAGACAATGAGGTTGATCAGATATGGGCGGAATCCTATACAAATTATATTATCGGAACAGATTTATTTTTAACTGGAGAGGCGTTAAAGATAGCGGAACAGAAGCAGGAAGAGCACAAGATAGTAAATGTTAAAGAGGGGATTATCCTTGAATTTTTGGAAAAAGAAGTACCGGAAGACTGGCGTTTATGGGATGAAGAAAGAAGAGCTTTTTTCCATTCAGGAGCAGATAAGTCAGGAATAAAGTTGGTTCTTCGTGATACAGTATGCGCAGTTGAGATATTAGTTGAGTGCTTTGGGATGAAAAAAGGGTATATAAGAAATTCGGACAGTATTGAGATTAACGGAATATTGGAAAATATGAAAGGATGGGAACGGATAAAACACCCTTTGAGATATGGGAGTTACGGGAAACAGAGAGGGTTTAAAAGGATAAAAACATAGGACGGGCAACAAAGTCTACAATCTTTTTAGAACTTTTTAAAATTAAAGGAATTAAAGAGTGAAAATGGCAACAAAATGGGCAACAAAATGGGAAACAAACTCAAAAATGGCAACAAACTTTTGTTGCCGCAAAAATAATTAAAAAAATGAACTTTGTTGCCTGTTGCCGACTTTGTTGCCGAGATTGTTGCCGCATAAACCCTTTATTAATCATACTTACAGTATAATTGGCAACAAAGACTACAATCTTTCCTATATAGAGTACAAAATAAAGGAATTAAAGAGATTAAAGAGTATAAATATGCGTATATAGAGTATATAAATCCTTTATTTAATAGTCTCTATACGCGCGCATGAAAAGTTTGTAGCTCTGTAAAAATTTGGAGGTAGAAATGTCAGAAAAAGAAATCGAAAATTACCTAGTTAGAAAAATAAAAAATAAAAAAGGAACCGCATATAAATTTACAAGTCCTGGAAATTCAGGAGTGCCAGACAGGATATGCATGCTTCCGAACGGAAAAATATTCTTTGTTGAACTGAAATCTCCCGGAAAGAAGCCGAGAGCCCTGCAGGTAAACCAGATTAGAAAAATAACTAATTTGGGACAGAGAGTCTATGTGGTGGATTCCAAAGAAATGGTGGACAGGGTATTAGAAAACGAACTGCTTAGCTGGAAGGAGGATTAAATGGAGTTCAAGGCACACAATTATCAGAAATACTGCATTGAGAAAGTTATCGAAACACCAAAGGTTGGGTTGCTACTTGATATGGGGCTGGGGAAGACGATTATAACACTTACGGCAATTGATGAGCTTAAATTTAACAGGTTTGAGGTTGACAGGGTTTTGATAATAGCACCGAAGAAGGTTGCCGAAAGCACGTGGCTTAATGAAGCGGAAAAATGGGATCATCTGAAATACTTAAAATTTTCAAGAGTACTTGGTTCAGAGAAAAAAAGAATAACGGCGTTGAATACGCCTGCGGACATCTATGTGATAAATCGTGAAAATGTCCAGTGGCTTGTCGAGTATTATAAGAATGACTGGTCATTTGATATGGTTGTAATTGATGAATTTTCAAGTTTTAAAAACCATGCAAGCAAAAGATTTAAAGCGTTGAAACTTGTACTTGGGAAAATAGAAAGGGTAGTGGGGCTTACAGGAACGCCAGCACCGAATGGGCTAAAAGATATTTGGGCGCAAATATACCTGCTGGACAAGGGAAAAAGGCTTGGAAAGAATATAACAGCTTTTCGTGAGAGATATTTCAATTATTCAAAATATGGTGGAAATCCTTTTGGGGAATACGAACTGAAGGAAGGGTCAGACAAGTCAATTATGAACAAGATAAGCGATATATGTGTTTCGATGAAAGCGGAAGACTATTTGGAACTTCCAGATATAATCTACAACACCATAACAATTGAGCTTGATAACAAATCAAGAAAGCAGTATGAGGAACTTGAGAAGCAGATGATTTTAGAACTGAACGAGTCCGAAGAAATATCAGTTGCGAGTGCGGCGGCATTGACTGGAAAACTATTACAGCTTTCAAATGGAGCCATTTACGATGAAGAACGTAAGGTTCATAAGATTCACGACTGCAAGATTGAACGTTTTATGGAACTTATAGAAGAGCTTAATGGAAAACCTGCTTTAGTATTTTACAGCTTTCAGCATGATTTGGAAAGAATAAAAAAGGCATTGGAAAAATCAAGGTTAAGAGTAAGGCAGCTTAAAACCCCAGAGGATGAAAAGGACTGGAACAGCGGGAAAATTGACATACTTCTGGCACATCCGGCAAGTGCGGCATACGGTTTAAACCTTCAGGACGGCGGAAATCACGTAATATGGTTTGGGCTTAACTGGAGTCTTGAACTTTACCAGCAGGCAAATAAAAGGCTTCACAGGCAGGGGCAGAAGGAAAAGGTTATAATCCACCACCTTGTGACACAGGACACAAGGGACGAGGATGTAATGAAAGCTCTACAGAGTAAGGGAGACGTTCAGGAAGAACTTTTACAAAGCCTGAAGGCAAGAATTGATAGATATAGAGAGGGAAGATGATAAATGAAGATACTTGATGTATGTTGCGGCTCACGAATGTTTTGGTTTGATAAAAATAATAAAAATACAGTGTATATGGATAATAGGAAATTTGAGGGTGTTTTATGTGATGGAAGAGAGCTAAAAGTCAATCCAGATGTGGTAGGCGATTTCAGAAAAATCCCTTATCCTGATAACAAATTTAATTTGGTTGTATTTGATCCGCCCCATTTAATTAGAGCAGGAGAAAATTCATGGACAGCCAAAAAATATGGAAAATTAGATCCTGAAACTTGGAAAAATGACATAGAACAAGGATTTAATGAATGCATGAGAGTCTTAAAAGTGAACGGAGTTTTAGTTTTTAAATGGAGTGAAGAGCAGATAAAACTGAAAAGCATATTGGATGTAATTGACTATAAACCTTTGTTTGGGAACCGAAGGAGCAAGACACACTGGTTGGTATTTATGAAATTAGAGGAGGAATAATGGCTAGCGAAAATGTGAAAGAAGAGGCGTTAAAAGAATTTAATATAGAGGAACTGCTGAAGAGACAGGCAATGCTGGATAAGAAATTTGATGAAAAGAAAACTATCAATGCAAGAACAGCTAAGGGTATTCAAGTTGCGTTGATAACAGAAATTGGAGAACTGATCCAGGAACTTAAAAGTGAATGGAATTACTGGAAGAATAGCACTGAAAAATTCAATAAATCAAAAGTGTTAGAGGAATTATCTGACGTATTGCATTTTTATCTCAGCTACATAAATGCAAGAGACGAAGAAACCAGAGGCAGAACGGTGCCATTTTTAGACGAAGCTTTAGTTGAATACAACAGAGAGGTATTATCAGTAAAAAGTTTAGAAGACATATTAATTACATTATCAGATTTTAGAATATTGAACGAAAACAAGGTTTTAGGCGGCATTTTGGCTATTTCAGAATACGTAGGAGTAACAGAAGAGGGGTTCTTGCAAGTTCATCACGAGAAATGGCTTAAAAATATGAATGAACGTACAAAAGAGAGTTATTAACTTATGTGTATACAAGTAAAGAGTATAAGTAGAAAATTAGACAGGAGGAATTAGTATGAGAAAAGTAGTATCAGCAATAACAATGACAATATATGTGGTAATTATTTTAGGGAGTTTAGGATTGATAGTGTATAAAACAATAAACGATATTTCAAACGTAAAAACATTGTTAGAATTTGTAAAATTGATGTTAATAGATTTTATATTGTTTATTTTTTGGGGCGCAGGAGTCCAGGTTTTAACTTTTATTTTTGGGATATTCAAATTTAAGGAGTACAGATGATAGCAAAAACACTAAACGGGAACAGTCATTCAATCAGACAATTAAAATACAAACTGGTAAATGCTGGAGAAAAAAATTAAAGAATGCGAATTTCGGGGAGGAAAAATGACAGAAAAAGATATTGACAGAATAGCGGACAGAGTTGCAGAAAAATTAAAACAGATGAAAAAAATTGACAAGTACAAAGAAACCGAAGCGATGTTAAGAGCTTACCTAAATTACAAAAGAGTAATCTTGAAAAATAATGAACGTATTGATAACATACTAAAAAATGGATTAGGAGAAGCGAGAAAAGGTAAGACAGGTGAAAATGTTCAGGGGGGATTAAAAAAATATGAAGGCGTTCCGGAAAAAGAAATTGAAAAAGTGGAGCATTTAAAATCTGAAAATTTAAAAATGGAAAAAAGGATTATCAGGGTAGACAACGCCCTGATGAATATCAAGAATGACAAATATTATGATGTTATAGTATTGAGATATTTCAAGGAATGGACGATTGATGAAATAGCAGATGAAATGAATGTCGATAGAAAAACGGTAGGAAGAAACAGGACAAGATTGGTTAAAGAGCTGCAGTTTAACCTGTTTCCTGAAATACTTTTGGATTAAGGACTTGACAAAAATGTCCCATACGTGCCCCAAACGTGGTATTTACATTCCCCATTTATATGTTATAATATGTTAGAATGTGAAAAATGTAAAAGACATTTAATAAACCATTCCACTTATAAGTGTCAGTTATTTTAACTGTCAAAAGACGGTATTCTTTTTATAACCGTCTTTTTTTGTTCATAAATACTTTTAGTATATCGCCTTGTGATTCAGCAGCCGCTTAGAATTGCAAGGCACTATTATTTTTGAGGAGGTGGAGAACTTGACATGAAATTGACGGAGAAACAGAAAAGATTCGCAGATTACTACATTGAAACTGGAAATATAACAGAAGCAGCAGTAAAGGCAGGGTACAGTAAGAAGACAGCGAGAGTTATTGGGCAGGAAAACTTGCTTAAACCTGCTATAAAAGGCTACATCGACGAAAAACTGGAAGCCATGCAGGATGAGAGGACGGCATCTGCCAAGGAAGTGCTTGAGTTTTTAACTAAATCAATGAGAGGTGAAATCAAAGAGGAAGTTGTCGTTGTTGAAGGAACCGGGGACGGAACAAGCGAAGCCAGAATGATTGAAAAGCAGATAGGACTGCGTGACAGGATTAAGTCAGCAGAGCTGCTTGGCAAACGATATAGACTGTTTACAGATAGGGTTGAAGTTGATGGAGTTGTGCCGGTTATGATTGTGGGTGAGGATGAACTTGAAGAGTAGGAAAGTGAAGCTGCCGGAACTTGTTGGGAAAGGATATAAAGATTTTTGGAACTTCAAAGGAAGGTACAGAGTCTGTAAAGGTAGCCGGGCGAGCAAGAAAAGCAAGACGACGGCATTATTTTTTATTTATTCAATGATGAAATATCCTGGGGCAAACTTGCTTGTGATAAGAAAAGTTTATCGGACATTAAAGGATAGCTGTTTTACAGACTTGAAATGGGCAATAAACAGACTTCAAGTAAATGAGTATTGGGATGTCAAGGAAAGCCCGCTTGAAATTGTTTATGTTCCAACAGGGCAGAAAATACTATTTAGAGGATTGGACGATCCGCTTAAAGTTACTTCAATAACAGTTGAAACGGGGAATCTATGCTGGGCGTGGATTAATAAATTCAGTTCACGCCGTCAAAAAATAAACCACTTTAATTGCTGGAAAATCCAAACAAGTAAAGTTGTGGACAATCAGCAGCGAAGTTATTTGACAATGTAAAATGGATATGGTATCATTTACTTATGAAGGAGTGGTACTATGAAAGAGATTTGGAAAGAAATTGAAGGGTTTTACGGTTACTATTTAATCAGTAATTTTGGAAGAGTAAAAAGTACGGGTGGATGGTGTGGAACAGCAAAACGGAAAGAAAAAATCAGAAGTACGAGTTTAACTAAAGACGGATACGTAAAGGTTAGATTGAATAAGAAAGATAAAGATAAAACTGTGAGAATCCACCAGCTTGTAGCTGAGGCATTTGTTCCAAACCCAAATAAAAAAGATACAGTAAACCATATAGACGGGAATAAGCAAAATAATCACTACACCAATTTAGAATGGGTGGATAGAAGTGAGCAGATGTATCACGCATATAGATTAAACTTAAAAAATTCTCAGACAGGAGCAAATAATAAAAATTCAAAATTGACTGATGATGACGTTAGAGAAATTAGGAAAAAGTATGTTAGGCAAAGCAAGGAGTTTGGAACGGTTGCTTTAGCTAGAAAATACGGTGTTACTAATAGAGTTATAGGTTTGATAGTGAATTTTAAATCTTATAAAAATGTCAAATAAAACGTTCAACGACTATCGAAAACACACAAGAGCCTTTTGGCTCTTTTTTTTGTGGAAGTGAGTAGAGTAGGGTTTAAGTAAACTCGAAACGGGTGGCACTTATTGAATTAAGTGAAGATATAGTCTGAACTATATGGAAACATATAGAGGGTATACGGAAACGGTATATCTGTAACAGTATTGAGAAGAAGCCTATGAGATAAACAAGGAGCAGGATTTTAATATGCTTGACGAAAGTATCAGGGGTAAAATTGAAGAGCCTTTGTATAAGCAGATTACACTCACGTTTAACCCTTGGAACGAACGGCACTGGCTCAAAAAAAGATTTTTTGACGCAGAAGACGACAACATAATGGCAAAGACAACCAACTATATGTGCAATGAATGGCTTGATGATAGCGATAAAAAATTGTTTGAGGATATGAAAAAGAATAATCCTAGACGGTATCAGGTGGCAGGGCTTGGTAACTGGGGAATTGTTGAAGGGCTAGTTTATGAGAACTGGGAAGAAAAAGAGTTTGATGTCAATGAGATTTCAAAACGTAGAGGTGTAAAATCAGCTTTCGGACTAGATTTTGGATATACCAATGATCCGTCAGCATTTTTCTGTGGGCTGATTGACGTAGCGAATAAGGAAATTTATGTGTTTGACGAGATTTACAAAAACGCAATGAAAAACCGTCAAATTGCTGAAGAGATTATCAGAAAAGGCTATGGAAAAGAAAAGATTGTGGCAGATAGTCAAGAGCCTAAGTCGATTGACGAACTTTATGATTTGGGATTGAAGGGCATAAGAAAGTCAAGAAAAGGTAGGGACAGTATTAATAACGGAGTTCAATATATTCAGGATTATAAAATTATTATTCATCCCAGATGTGTGAATTTCATAACTGAAATATCAAACTATATGTGGGATAAGGACAAGTTTGACAACCCAATCAATAAGCCTGTGGACGATTTTAACCATTTAATGGACGCAATGAGATACGCTTTGGAAAGCTACTCAAAAGGCCCTACATTTTCTTTTGATTAAGGAGTAAGGAATGTTTGAATTTATTAAGAAATTGTTTAGGAGAAAAGATAAGATGGGAGAACAGAATATCAATCTTAGCGAAGTTGAGAGTATCATAATGTGGCATTTTGCAAGCCGGAAATACAGGGAGATGAAAGACGGAAACAACTATTATCGTGGAAGGCACGACATCCTTTCAAGGCAGAGAACGGCAATCGGGGAAGATGGGAAATTAACAGTAGTTCATAACTTGCCAAATAATAGAATTGTCGATAACCAGTATAAAAAACTGGTTAAGCAGAAAGTGAATTACATAATTTCTAAAACTCCAAGTATTAAAAGTGAGAACCAGGATTACGATAATAAATTGAATGAACTGTTTGATAAAAATTTTCTTAAAACATTGAAAAGAGTAACCACTGACGTCTATAACAATGGACTTGGGTGGTTATTTTTGTATGTGGATGAAATGGGAAATTTAAAATTCAAGAGGATAAATTCAGTTGAGGTTATCCCTGTGTGGCTTGACAACGATCATGAGGACCTGGACTACGCAATAAGAGTGTACAGCCGAGAACTTTATAAAAATGGGACGTATAATACTGAAAATTATGTTGAGATTTACAGAAAGTCTGGAGTTGAGTATTACAAAATGAACAATACAAAACTTACAGCAGTTGAGAAGAAGGCATACCTGAGTGTTGATGATAAGCCTTACAACTGGCAAAAAATACCTCTCATATGCTTCAAAGCGGATGAGCTGGAACAACCCCTGCTTAAAAGAGTAAAATCGTTACAGGACGCTTTAAACATGCTTATAAGTGATTTCATAAATAATATGCAGGAAGACAGTAGAAATACGATTTTAATTATTAAAAATTATGACGGTGAAAACTTGGGCGAGTTCAGAAAAAATCTTTCCACATTTGGAGCTGTTAAAGTAAGAGAGGATGGAGATGTATCAAGTTTACAAGTTGAAGTGAATGCGGGAAACTATGAAAGCATTGTGAAACTGCTGAAGAAAACCATAATTGAAAATGGCGGAGGATTTGACAGCAAAGCTGATACGCTTGGGAATAATCCAAATCAGCTTAACATACGTTCGATGTACTCGGACATAGATTTAGAGGCAAATGATTTTGAAACTGAGTTTCAGGCAAGTTTTGAGGAAATGGTATGGTTTGTAGCAAATCATTTGAAGAACACAGGGCAGGGTGACTTCATAAAGGAAAAAGTGGAGGTTGTGTTAAATAGAGATATACTTGTGAATGAAAGCCAAGCGATTTCGGATATTAGAAATTCGGTTGGGATAATTTCGGAGGAAACACTTGTTGCACAGCACCCTTGGGTAACTGATGTTCAGGAAGAGCTTGCAAGAATTAAGAAAGAAAAAACAGAACAGCAGATACAGGGACAGACTGATTACGTTAATTTTGAGGACGGTAAACATAATCATGACGGTGATTTAAATGAGTGATTATTGGAAAGATAGATTTGTTGAGGAAGAAAGCCGAGTTAATCAAATGGCTGTAAAAGAGATAAAGAAACAGCAGGCTGAATACGATAAGGCCATCACTAGGATAAATCAGGATATTGAAATCTGGTACAACAGGATTGCTAAAAATAACGATGTAACATTGGCAAATGCAAAGGAAATGCTTAACAAGAAGGAACGTGATGAGTTCAAATGGACTGTAGAAGAGTATATCAAAAAAGGTTCAGGAAAAGATAGTTTAAAGTTTGCAAAAGAACTTGAAAATGCAAGTGCCAAGTACCATATAGAGAGATTAGAAGCTATGAAACTACAGGTACGTGCTGAAATTGAAAAGTTGTACAATGATAACGGCAACGGATTTAAAAATTATCTAGGTAACTTATACGAGGATCAATACAACCATACGTTTTTTGAAATCGCAAAAGGTACTAGTATGGGAATTGGATCAAATATGTATAAACTAAATGGTAAATTAGTAAATACTGTTATTTCTAACCCTTGGGCTTCTGACGGAAAACATTTTTCAGGCAGGATATGGGAAGACAAAGAAAAACTTTTAAACGCTCTGCATACAGAAATGACGCAGGCTTTTATTCGTGGGGATAAACTTGATACATTAATAGAAAAAGTTGTTAAAAGAATGAATACAAGCAGAAGCAACGTGGCAAGGCTTGTCTATACTGAAAGTGCCGCCTATGCTTCTAAAGCTAGAATTAAGACTTATGAAGATTTGAATATTGAACGTTATGAAATTGTCGCTACTCTTGACAGCAGGACTTCCGAGACTTGCCAGGGACTTGACGGCAAAGTGTTCGAGTTTAAGGATTATGAGATTGGCACAACTGCTCCGCCATTTCACGTTAATTGCAGGACAACAACGGCTCCGTATTTTGAAGACGAGGAAGAAGGGGAACGTGCTGCAAAAGATAAGGACGGAAAAACTTATTATGTGCCAACCGATATGACCTATAAAAAGTGGAAAAGCAAGTATGCTATTGAAAACTCGGAAAATAAAACAATAAAAGTTCCTGAAGGGCGGTATAGACTACTTGGAAATATTAAAAATACAAGGTATAATAATGTTGAAGAGCTTTTGCAGAAATACGAGAAAAAAATAGTTAAGGATACCTATGAAAGTGCTATGGTTGTAACTGAGACTGGAGAAATATACGTTATAAAGGGCGATAAAGGTTCGATACCTATGCAAAGAATCGAATCAATACGTTTTGAGAACGCTTCTATAACTCACAATCACCCAAAAGGAAGGCACGAATGGGGATTCAGTGGTGGAGATTTTGACACTTTCAGAAATGGCAAGTTCAGGTATATGAGAGCGATTGATGAAAAATATGTGCATGAACTCTCAAAAGATATGTTTGAAATGGATATGACGAATTTTGATGATGACGTTCAAAAACTTCGAGAATCAGACTTTGAAGAAGTCGCACAGATTTTACAAAAACTAAATGCAAAAGATAAAAACCTGAAGTATAGGAGAAGAAAACATGCTATCAAGAGAACATAGGTTATATAAGGCATTTAAGAAAATGAGGGATAAAGAAAAAGAGTATCAGATAAAAAGAGAAGAAATGGGATGGATAGGGCTGGATGGGCCTTTTTCAGAGGAAGAGCGAGAGCTTCACAAGGAATTTTTTGAGTTTATGAAAAAGGTTTTGAAGGAAGAAAAAGACTTAAATTTTAAACTTTCAGATTTATGGGAAATGTATGAGGAAGACAATCAACAAAAAAAAGCTAATCACGGTTATTAATTTAATCGTGATTTTTTTGTTTAAGGAGGGAAAATGATAACACTTAATATCTATCATAGCGACGGAAACTACATGGGTGTTAAATATGAAAAAACATTGAAGAAATTTATTAAGGAAGCTGATAAAGGTAAAAATGTAAAGCTAATAAGTGGAAACAGAGAATGGTATATAAATACGGCTTTAATACTAGCGTTTGAGGAGGTGAAGGGAAAATGAAAATATTTATAAGTCAACCGATGAGAAATAAGAGTCACGCTAACATAGAGCAGGAAAGAGAAGAGATAGTTAGCCGATTGAAAGAAGAGTACGGGGAAATAGAGATTATAGACTCAGTTTTTCCGATAATAGCAAATAAAAGAAATATTTCTTTACGATATTTAGCAAAATCGCTGGAATTAATGTGTGATGCAGATATAGTTGTTTTTGCGCAAGGCTATGAGTATGCGAGAGGGTGCAGAATTGAATATGAATGTGCTGTTAATTATGGACTAGCAGTAAAACTTTTATAAAAAATCGCCTTTTTAGGATTTGTAGGCGTAAAAGAACAAATCAAAAATAATCTCGTTGGCATACAACGTAAAAAATGGATAGGAGTGAATAGATTATGAACAAAGAGGATTTGTTGAAATTAGGTTTGTCAGAGGAACAGGCGGAAAAGGTGCTGTCAGTAAATGCAGAACAGTTGAAAGGGTTTATACCGAAATCAAGATTTGATGAGGTAAATAACGCCAAAAAGCAACTGGAAAAGGATTTGAAGGACAGGGATGTGCAGCTTGAGAATTTAAAAAATAGTTCTGGAGATGTGGAAACAATGAAACAGACTATTGAAAATTTGCAAAGGGACAATAAGGCTGCAAAAGATAATTTTGAAGCTGAACTTGCTAAATTTAAATTGGAAAGCGCAATTGACACTACTTTGCTAAGTTCAAATGTGATTAATACTAAAGCGGTTAAGGCTTTGCTTGATATGGGTAAAATTAAACTAGATGGTGAAGTCCTGATTGGTATTAATGAGCAATTAGAAGCATTGAAAACTGCTGAAGACAGTAAAATGCTGTTTAAAGCGTCTGAATCAAAACCGAAGGAGCCTAACTTTTCAGGAGTTAAACCTGGAGAAGGGAACACGGGAACAGAAGGCACAAATCAATCAAAATCGCTAGCGGATGCAATAATGGCAAGACTAACGGTAAATAAAAATGAATAATAGGAGGTGGCTTATATGCCAATAACATTAGCAGAAGCTAAAAAGAACGTACAGGATGATTTGCAAATTGGAGTAATTGATGAATTTGCAAAGAGTAATTTTATTATGAGTAACATACCATTTGACAATGTGGTTTCGCCTACAGGTGGAGGTACCACAATGACTTATGGATATACAAGGTTGAAAACCCAACCTACAGCGACTTTCAGGGATGTGAATGAGGAATACACACCTGCGGAAGTTTCAAAAGAAAGACATAATGTTGACTTGAAAATATTTGGAGGATCATTTCAAATAGATAGGGTTATCGCAGACATGGGCGGAATTGTTTCAGAGGTTCAACTGCAAATGACTCAGAAAATCAAAGCTGCGTCAGCATTATTTAACGACACAGTTATTAATGGGGATTCAGGAGTAAATGCAAAAGCGTTTGATGGATTAGAAAAAGCGGTTACGGGAAGTACAACGGAATTTATCCCAACGGCAGCAATTGACTTATCAGACTCGACAGCGGTAGACACAAACTATAAACTGTTTTTAGATTTACTGGATGAATTTTTAATGGGGTTAGATGGAACACCGTCAATGTTAGCTGGAAATACAAAATTGATTGCCAGATTGAGAGCCTGTGCGAGACGTTCGGCTCAATATACTGTTACAATGAATGAATTTGGACAACAGGTTGAAAAATACGGAGCAATCCCATTTGTTGATTTGGGTACTAAAGCAGGAACTAATGACCCGGTTTCAATAATAAATGGACAAGGGGAAACATCTTTATATGCCGTAAGATTTGGTATGGACGGATTCCATGGAGTTGCGCCAACTGGAAATGCTTTGGTTAAATCGTGGTTACCCGACTATAAAACAGCAGGTGCGGTAAAAACAGGTGAAGTGGAAATGGTTGCGGCAGTTGCATTAAAAGCTACGAAAGCCGCAGGAATTTTCAGAAAAATCAAGGTTAAATAGGAGGATTTTGTATGGCTGTTAAAATATACGCACCAAATGAGAGTTATACTGGAAGTAGTGCTGGAGTAACTTTTGTAAATGGAGTTGGAGAAACGGATAATCTACATTTAATCGATTGGTTTAAGGAGCGTGGATATAGAGTGGATGAAGAAGATATTGATTCTGAAGAAAAAAGCAAAAAATCTAAAAAATAGGTGGTAGTTATGGATTATATCACGGACATCAAGGAAGATGTCAAAAAATATTTAAAGTCGCTGGGTTATGAAGTTGTAGATGGTGACTTATTTTTATTGGACAATTCCATTCAGACAGTAAAGTATTACATTTGCAACAAGACCAATCAGAGAAAAGTACCTGAAGGATTAAAATACGTTTGGTTAAATAGGAGTGCGGCGGAGTTTCTCAACTTCAAATTAAAAATGAATCAACTTGATATTCCTGGGTTAAATTTTAACCGTATAGCAAAAGAGATAAGTGAAGGAGAAACTAAAGTAGTTTTTGAGGACAGTAAGACCACAGGAGATAAATTTGAAGTATTTTTATCAACGCTTTTAACTTATGGAGAAAGCGAGATACTCAAGTACAGGAGGCTAGTATGGTAAGCGAAATCTTAAAAAGTGCAAGAGAAGCAATACACTCGATGTGGGACGGACTGTGTACTGCTTTTGAAAATAAAAAATCAAAAGATAAGTACGGAATAATAAGTTCTGAAAAAGTAGAAATATGTAAGAATGCGCCTTGCCGCCTAAGTTTTAAAAATATCAGCCAAGCTGAGCAGACAGGGCTGGGGGCGAATGTTTCTCAAGTTGTTAAATTATTCATTTCTCCAGAAGTTTACATCCCTCCGGGAAGTACGATTGAAGTGACTCAAAACAACGTGACAAGGAGATATAAGCACAGCGGAATATCAGCAGTTTATACGAACCATCAGGAAATCATACTTGAGGCGGAACAGGAGAAGGCATAATGGCGAGTTCAAAGATAAAGGTACAGTTTGATGGGCTGAAAGAGTTCCAAAAAATAATTGAAGAAATGGAGAAGGAAAAAGAGCAGTTGATGATTGATACTATAAAAGAGTTAGCTGGTAGACTTCTACGTAAAGTAATTAAAAGGACACCTGTAAGCTCTCCAAACTTTGGAATTGCTACCTACAAAAGAGATAATAAGAAAAAAGGCATAAAAAAAGGTGACACCATCTATGATAAAAAAGGTAGAGCCAGAGTTTTAAAAACCAAGACAGTTTCATATAAAAAAGGTGGTAAAACATTCTCTAAAACATACGGTGGGCAAGGTGGAACTCTAAGAAAAAACTGGACAGTATCAGATGTAAGAAAAAATGGTGGAAATTATGAGATAGAAGTTTCGAATTCTACTGAATATGCAAGCTATGTTGAATTTGGGCATAGACAAACGCCAGGCAGATTTGTTCCTGCTATTGGAAAACGTCTGAAAAAGACTTGGGTAAAAGGTAAGTTTATGCTTACGATTTCCGAAAACGAACTGCAAAAACAGGCTCCCGCTGTCATTGAGAAGAAAATTACTGAATGGCTTAAAAAATTAGGAGGATAAATGCTGAATGAAATTGTGAATGCGATAGGCTTGAAATTGTCGGAAAATTTTGAAGGGATAGATGTTCATAGAGAAGAACTGGAGCAAGGTTTTAAGGAGCCTTGCTTTTTTATTGACTTGTTGAATCCTAATGAAAAGCAGATTATTGGAAATAGATATTTGAGAAGTTATCTGTTTGACATTGTATATTTTCCTAAGAGTAAAAAGGCTCAAGATATATTTGAAACGCTGGACAAACTTTATACTGTGCTTGAGTATATAAAACTTGATGATGGCACACTTGTTCGAGGAACTGACAGGAACTCAAGGGAAGAGGACAAGGTGCTGCATTTCTTTGTTATGTATGAAATGTTTATCTATAAACTGGATGGAGAGAAAACTAAAATGGGAAAACTTGGAGTAAATACTGGATTGAAGGAGGAATAATATGGCGGATAATAACGGTGCTGAAAACAAGGCACAAGCAAAAAAAGAAAACACTGAAAATAAATCAGGTGAAACTAAATTTGTAAAAAGTCAGATTATAGGATCTGATAAATACAAAAATAGGGCTGATATATTAAACGTCTTATTGGAAGATGACAAGGAATATACGTTATCAGATGTCGATAAGAAATTAGAGGATTTTTTAGGTAAGGAGGTTAAATAATGGCTTATGGTGGAGGTACTTGGCTAGTACAGAATAAAGTTTTGCCGGGTACGTATATTAATTTTGTAAGCAAGGAAAGAGCGGAACTTGTATTCTCGGATAGGGGATATGTCGCAATTGGAGTTGAGCTTGACTGGGGCACTGATGAGGAAATTTTTAAGGTGGAAAATGGGGATTTTATTGAAAATTCTACAAAATACTTTGGGCATTCCTATGACAGCGACAAATTAAAAGGGCTGAGAGATTTCTATAAGCACGCTCAAACTGGTTACATTTATAAATTGAATGCAGGCGGAGTTAAAGCCTCGAACGCTTTTGGGACTGCAAAATATACAGGAGAAAGAGGGAATGATATTAAAATATCAATTCAGGCAAATGTTGATGACACTTCTCTTTTTGATGTTACAACTTTTGTTGATTCTGAAAAGGTGAACGTTCAGACTGTGGCTACTGCAAAGGATTTAAAAAGCAACGATTTTGTAATTTTTAAATCTGATGCAACCCTTGCAGCAACAGCAGGAACACCTATGACAGGCGGTACAAATGGAACTGTAACAGGTGCATCACATCAGAAATTTTTGGATAAAATCGACAAATATTTTATCAATGTTTTAGTTTGTACTTCAAATGAGAAAACTATAAAAGACTTGTATGTGCAGTACACAAAGAGAATGAGAGACAGAGTTGGGGCTAAATTTGTATGTGTAGTTTATCGTGCGGCTGATCCAGATTATGAAGGCGTGATTAATGTAAAAACTAAGACACTGGATTCTGATTTTCCTGAAAACTCAGCGGTGTACTGGGTTGGTGGAGCAGAAGCATATTGTGCGGTTAACAGAAGTTTGACAAATCATAAATACAATGGGGATTTTAAACTTGAAGTTGAGGAAACACAGACAGAGTTGGAGTTAGCAGTAAAAGCTGGATATTTTATTTTCCACAAGACTGGGGATGAGATAAGAGTTCTGAAGGACATCAATTCTTTTGTTTCTTTCATAAAAAGAAAGAACAGGGATTTTTCGTTCGCCCAAGTAATGAGAACTTTAGATCAGATTGCTATTGATGTGGCAACAATATTTAACAAGACGTATCTTGGTTCGTCAAACAATACCGAGTATGACAGAAATGACTTGAAACGTGATATTTCAAAGCACCACGAAACATTGGAGGACTTGAGAGCAATAAAAGACTTCAATGAGGAAACAGATATTACAGTTGTAGAAGGGGAAACAAAGGAAAGTGTACTGGTTACGACTAACATTAAGCCAGTTGTTGCTATGGAAAAACTTTATATGAATGTAATTGTACAATAATTTAGATAGAGGAGTGTGAGAATAGATGAGCGATACAGCAATAATGAAAGGGAAGGACGCCATATCTGGAAGTCTTGCCAAATGCTTTGTTACAGTTGGAAATAAAAGGTATAACTTTATGCAGGCTATAAATGTTAAGGCGGAAATGGAAAAAAACAAAGTTGAGGTTCCAATTCTGGGTAAAACTGGAAAAGGGAACAAAGCGGCAGGATGGAAAGGTACTGGAAGCGCAACCTTTCATTTTAATACATCTATATTTAGAGAAATATTGCAGGAGTACACAAGAACAGGTAAAGACATTTATTTTGATATGCAGCTTGTAAATGAAGATCCAACTTCGAGTGTAGGGAAACAGACCATAATGCTGATTGACTGCAATCTTGATGGTGGGATAATAGCACAGTTTGATGCAGATGCGGACTATCTTGAAGATGAGTTTGACTTTACGTTCGAGGACTGGAAACTTATGGATAAATTTAATGCCCTTGACGGCATGAACATATAAGGGTACTTTTTGGGGGCTTTAAGCTCCCTATTTCCCAAATAAATTTAGGAGGATAATTAAGAATGAAAGATTTAAAATTTTTTTTAAAACAGAATACAATCCCTGTGGAGAATCAGGAAGTGGAAGTGTCAAAAAGATTTAAGGACGATGCAGGAAATACTGTTAAATTTGAGATAAAGTCAATCTCAAATGAAATGGATGACGCACTAAGAAAGCAGAATACAAGACAGGTTAAAAAGGCTAAAGGCGTAATTGTTCCAGAACTAGATCAGCAGAAATACTTCGTTGATTTAGTTTTAAAATCATTGGTTTATCCGGATTTGGATGACAAGGAGCTGCAGGATTCCTGGGGAGTAATGGATTCAAGGGAACTGATAAATGCGATGCTGCTTCCAGGAGAATATACAGCTTTGCTTCAGGAAGTTCAAAAGATAAATGGATGGGATCTTAACGTAGAGGATATCAAAGATGAAGTAAAAAACTAATTGAGGCAAATGTGGCAGAGTATAACTATGCTTACTATTGCCTGCATAAACTGAAAATAAGGCCAAGTGAATTTGCTGAAATGGATATTTATGAGAAAGCGTTCATTATGGCCTGTATTGACATAAAAATAAAAAAAGAGAAAGAGGCTGAGAAAGAAGCTAAAAGAAAGGCTGGCCGTAAAAGGCGTTAGGAGGTGCGAAAAATGGCTACAATTCAGAACAGCATAATTTTGAATGACAGAATGACACAAACGTTCACGGCGATAAATAACGCTATAAGTGCAACTGTAAACAGCCTATCCAGTCTTGATGGAAAATCTATGAATATTAATACCACTAATTTAACAGCCGCAAGACAGCAGTTGGCATTAGCAGAAAATGAACTGCAAAAAATGAAAGGCGACAGTAAAGCGGTAAACGATAACTTAAGTAAGACGCCCGGTATTGTTGATAAAATACAGAAAAAAATGATGCAGGTAGGGGCAGCGATAGCAGGGGTTATGGGTGCAAAACAATTACTTCAGGCATCAGACCAGAATGCGCAGATAACAGCAAGGCTTAACTTGATAACGGACGCACCTGAACAGCTGAAAGAACAGATTTATCAGTCAGCAAATGACGCAAGAGTTGCGTATACAGAAACTATGGATCAAGTAGCACAACTAGGATTGCTTGCAGGAAACGCTTTTAGCAATACAGGAGAGATAGTTAGATTCACGAATCTCATGCAGAAAGCTTTTAAAATATCTGGAACAGGTGCCCAAGCGGCAACAGCTGCAATGTATCAGCTGACACAGGCAATGGCTTCCGGAAAATTGCAGGGAGATGAACTGCATTCTGTATTAGAGCAAGCACCTATGGTAGCTCAAGCCATAGCCAAGCATATGAACGTTTCATTAGGAGAATTAAAAAAGCTAGGAGCCGAAGGGCAAATAACAGCGGACATAATAAAAAATGCTCTATTTAATGCAAGTGATGATATAAATATGAAATTTAAACTGCTCCCATTGTTATGGCAAGATGCTTGGATTTTAGCAAAGAACTTTGCTTTAAAAGAACTGGATAGTATTCTGAAAATAATAAATCGAGTTGCAAACACTAGAGCATTTGATTCTTTCGTGACAAATATGAAAATTGCTTTCGTAGGTTTGAAAACAGTTGCTGAAGGTATTTTTAATGGGATTGCTATGGCGGGTAAATTTATAGCTGATAACTGGCAGGCAATAAGTCCAGTTGTTTATGGAGTTACAGCGGCATTGATGACTTATGTGATATGGCAGGGAATCTCAACAGCTTTAGAATGGCTGAGTGTGGCGGCTAAAACAGCACAGAGTGTAGCAACAACTATCCTGACAATAGCTAAAATAGCTTTAACATTTGCCCTTCATGGATATTCTGCAGCACAAACTGAAGCAAATGCGGCCGCTTGGGCTTTTCCTGGAACCTGGATTGCTGCAATCATAGTCGGCCTTATAGTTTTAATACTGTGGGCGGCAGTAGCCATAACTCAATGGGCAACAGGGACTCAAAGTGCATTAGAAACAGTAGGTGGAATGTGGTACTGGCTATGTGCGGTAGTTGTAGATATATTCATCATAATTTGGGATATAATAGTGATTTTTGTATCAGTGGTTATACTTGCATTCATAGGACTGGGTGCATTAATAGTAAACGTATTCATAGGAATATGGAATGCGGGAGTATGGCTTGTAAACGCACTTTTACAAGGCTGGTACTGGATGGTTAACGGTGCGGCAATGGTCTGGGCTTGGTTAAAAGTAACTATAAGCAATATCCTTAAAGGTATTTACAATTTCTTTGTTGGAGTTGCAAACGGCTTTATAGATGGATATAACGCTATAGGTAGAGCAGCGGTAACTGTTGCGAATGGATTCCACAACGCTTTTGCCAATGCGATAAATTCACTTGCAAGAATGGTTGAGAATTTCGTCAATGGATTTTTGCGGGGATTAAATGAAATCGGTAAAGTTGTGGATTCTGTTATCGGTACCCATTTCTCAAACGGTGGAGCTCTTCAAATAAGTCTTGGCAGAGTGGGTGGAGGAGGTGGTGCTTCATTTACCCCAGCTCAACACATTCAAGCTATGGCTTACGGGGACGCTAACGGAGTGAAAGTGGCACAAAAGCAGGCACCGAAATTTGGATATGCAGGATACGCAGACCCTTCAAGTCTAATGGAAGGTGTCATGAACGGTGCTGGACAGCTAACCAATTCGAAGCTCCACGACCCAAATAGAAATTTTGACAAGGGTAAAAGTGACGTTAGAAACGGAATCAAAGGCATAACTGATGGATTTGATAAAGCCAAAGAAGAGTTAATGAACATGGGAAAAAACAAACCAGTAGATAAAGGAGCTGGTGGCGATAAAGGATCAGGTGGAGATAAAGGAAAAGGCGGAAAAGGTGGTGGGGGTGGAAAAGACCCCAATAACAAAAAAACAGCCGATAACACAGGTAAAATGGCCGATAAAATGGATGACATGAATGAGGATATGAAATATCTAAGAGACATTGCAGAAAGGGAATATGTAAACAAATTCACAACTGCAGAAATAAAAATAGATATGACAAACTACAACAATATTTCAGAACAGGCAGACGCTGATGATTTTATCGACGCACTTGGTGAAAGGTTAGCAGAACATGTCTATACTGGAGCGGAAGGGGTGCATAGTGACTGATGAGAACACAGGGATATATATTTTATATTGGCAAGGTACTTTTGCCTGTTGCGCCTTCATCTGTTAATATTTCGCATAAGAATATGAACAGTATTATCAATTTGATAAATGATGCGGAGTTTAATATGTTAAAACAGGAAGGATTGCAAGAAATAAGTTTTAAATTTATGCTTCCTTCCCAACGTTACCCATTTGCCAGATACTTAGGATTTTATCAAAAACCGAGCTACTTTTTAAATAAGTTAAAGAATCTAAAAAAAAGAGCTAAGCCTTTTCAGTTAATTATAATAAGAACCTATCCAAATTCCGCACAAGCCTATTTCAACACAAATTTGAAAGTATCACTTGAAGATTTTTCAGTTGAAGAAAATGCTGAAGAGGGTATGGATGTATATGTGGAAATTAAACTGAAAGAATTTATAGACCCCCGTCCAAAACAATACATAGCGAATGCGGATGGAACTGTGAGTACACAGAACCAGAGATGGACAGATAAAGTTGAAAGCAGGATAAAGGAAATGAAGTATGGCGATAAAATTTGGCAAGTCATAAGACGTGAAACTGGCGGACTTGATCAGCTTGAAACAGTTATGGAAATAAATGGGATTTCTTCCTTAACTGGATTTGTAACAGATAAATTAAGGTTGTGGTAGAAATGCTTGAGGACGTAAAAAATAAAATAAAATCCTTTATATCAAAGCCGAATGAAGAAAGCTATGACATGGAAAAGGATATTGAGTTGGTAGTAGCAAGCCAAAGCACCAAAACCATAATCTCGCCAGTTGTTACAGACAGTATTGAGCTGTCTTTAGAAAGAAAAGCTGCACCAGGGAAACTTACATTCAAAATGATTTTCGATGAAAAGGCTCAGGAAGGTGATCAGGTAAGTTTAAAGTATCGAGGCCAAAATGTATTCTTAGGCTATGTATTTACTAGAAAACTTGGGAAAAATAATATCGTGACAATAACAGCATATGATCAGCTGAGATATTTAAAAAGCAAAGCATACTATGTTTTCAAAGGTAAAAAAGCAAGTGAAATCGTGCAGATGATAGCGGCAGACTTTAAGCTCACGCTTGGAGAAATAGAAGACACAAAGCATGTATTCGAGAAAAGACGTGAGGACGGAACAACTTTAATTGACATGATTCAAGGGGCTTTGAGTGACACTTTGAGATTTACAAATAAGAGATATGTGATTTACGATGATTACGGGAAGTTGACTTTGAAGGAAACTGAAAGCCTTAAAATAAAAGATTTAATATTTGACAACACTTCAGGGAAAGACTTTGACTTTGAAAGTAGTATTGACAAAGAAACCTATAATCAGGTAGTCCTTGACTACGTAAATGATAAAGAGAAAAAACTTGAGAAATACCAGGTGTTCGACAGCGAAAATATTACTAAGTGGGGACTTTTACAGTATTTTGAGAAAGTGAACAGAAGCAATGCAACAGAAGCCGAAAGAAGAGAACGTGCGAATAAAATGCTTAAATACTATAATCAGAGAACCAAAACCTTGAAACTGAAAGGAATATTCGGTGATGTAAGGATTCGTGGAGGTTCTTCTTTTATTGTCTATATGGATGTTGCTGAGTTCAAGCTCGCAAATTATATGCTAGTTGACAAAGTTACGCATAAATTTGGATTCAAGGAATACTTTATGGATTTGGACTTGGAAGGAAAAATAGGTAAAGAGGAGGGGCACGATGGCGAAATTAGAACAAGCACTCAAGAAAATGATAAATAATGCAATTGAATACAATAAACCTTCTGAAATCTATGCGGGGAAAGTTGAAAGTGTTGCTCCGCTTACTATAAGGCTTGATATAAACGTACCTGTTCTCGAAGAAGATGAGCTTATTTTGACACATCTGGTAAAGGATTATCAAATCGACATCACTGTCGGGCATTCCACTGAAGAAATGGAAGTTGTCGAAGGCGCAATGACCGATATAAAAAAACATAAGCACGAGTACAAAGGGCGTAAGAAAATAACAGTTCATAATGGTTTAAAAGTTGGGGAAGGTGTGCTACTGATAAGACAGCAAGGAGGACAAAAATTTATTGTCCTTGACAGAATTGATGATCCACAAACAGAAGGTGAGTGGCTATGATACCCAAAATTAAAACGAGTGCGGATATAACCGTGAAAGAACAGCCAACGAAAACTTATAAAATGGAACTTTACAAAGGTAACTATATTTTAGGATTTGTTGACAGTCAAAAGGCTATGGAGCAGGCAATTTATAAAATAATACGCACAGAACGCTATAAATACATAATATATTCATGGAATTATGGAATTGAACTTGAGGATTTATTTGGCATGCCTGTTGAATATTGTGTCGTGGAACTGGAACGTAGAATTTCGGAAGCATTGTTACAGGATAACAGGATAACAGCGGTACATACTTTTGAGTTCGATACTGAAAGTGAGAGAGGTACAGTTCTGATTAAGAAATTTATTGCTGAAACAGTGTTTGGGAAAATTCAGATTGATAATGGGCTGGCAGTAACAATAATCTAAGGAAGGAGGATAATATGTTTGAAGTTGTGACTTATGAAAAAATAATGGGAAGAATGCTTGCAAGGATTCCGAACAGCTTGGATAAGCGGGAAGGCTCTGTAATATGGGACGCTTTGGCTCCAGCGGCAATGGAGCTGGAAAGCATGTATTTTGTGCTTCAGGATTTCATAAAGGAAACATTTGGAGATACAGCAAGTAGAGAAAACTTAATACGTAGAGCTTCTGAACGTGGAATATCTCCATACAAGGCAAGTAAGGCTATTTTAAAAGGTATTTTTGATATTGAGATACCTTTAGGGAGTCGTTTCAGTTTGGAAGACTTGAATTACACGGCAGTAAAATTTATCCAGCACAATACCGCTACAAATCTTTATGAATATGAACTGGAGTGTGAAAGTCCAGGAAGGATTGGGAATGCAAAAACTGGTAAAATAATACCAATTGACTATATAAGTAATCTAGGACGTGCTGAAATAACAGAACTTTTAATTCCAGGACAAGATGAAGAGGGAACAGAAGTACTCAGAAAAAGATACTTTGACAGTTTTAACATGAAGGCTTATGGTGGGAATATTTCTGATTACAAGTTAAAAGTGCATGAAATAGAAGGTGTCGGAGCTGTTAAGGTAACTCCAGTATGGAATGGAGGCAGAACTGTCTTATTAACAATACTGGATAGCGATTTCAATCAAGCGAGCACTACCTTAATTAAAAAAGTACAAGATATTATAGATCCAACAAAAGATGCACAAGGTTTGGGCGTTGCTCCGATAGGGCATGTTGTAACAGTTCAAGGAACAACAAAAGTTCCAGTAAATATCACAACTACTATTTCTTTTGAGCCTAACTTCTCGTGGTCGCTCGTAAAATTAAAAGTTGAGGAAGTAATAAAGAATTACTTGTTGGAGCTTAGAAAAACCTGGGCATTAAAAAATGAAAAAGTGAGTAATAATCTTGTTGTAAGAGTATCAAGGATAGAAGCAAAAATACTTGACGTAAATGGAATTTTAGATATTCAGAACACGACAATAAATGGGAGTTCTAATAATTTACAACTTACTGAATATGAAATTCCTGTATGGGGAGGTATTACAGTATGAGGTTTTTAGAAATCATAAACGTGAACTTGCTGGAATACCTGCCTAGTTTTATGCAGGAGTACAGGGAAATTAGACGGATAATGCAAAGTGAGGAACCCGAGTTTAAAATCTTGTGGAACTTATTTAAAAAGGTATTTAATAATCAGTTCATACAGTATTGTGATGAGGATGGGATAAGCAAGTTTGAGGGAATGCTGGGACTGCACAGATATGAAAATGACACGTTAGAGATTAGAATTTTTAGAGTTTTAACATACTGGAACGACCAAATTCCATATACGTGGCGTGTACTTGTAAACAGAATGGACCAGCTTTGCGGAGCAGGAAACTATGAACTGAGACCCAATTTTAACGCATATGAGCTTAGAATTACTACGAAGTTTGACGATGCGAAAAAATATGACGAACTGAACAGCATGCTAAAGACAATATTGCCTGCAAATTTAGGATTTAATAGTATTAATATACTCACTCCGAAAACTGAAAACAGGATATACATAACAAACGGGGTAATAAATTACATGAAATATGAAATAAGGGCAAAATTACCTGATGCGGTATTTAAAATATTTGCCACTTCAGGATTTATATACAGTAAAAAATATGTGATAGGAGGTTAAAAAATGGCAATTTTTAGAGATACGACAGTAACGGATAACGGTCGTTCGCTGATAGCAAATGCTCTTGGAAATAACAAGCAAATCAGTTTTACTAGAATGGTAACATCAAGTAAGGTGTACGGTGATACTACTGATGTATCAAAGCTCATAAATATTGACGAAATAAAGCAGACAGTCAATCTGTCGAGAGTAAGCCAGGAAGGTACTAAAGTAAGGCTGAATGCGATATTTACAAATGCGTCTGTTAACAGTGCATATAAAATAGAAACAATAGGACTGTACGGAAAAATAGACTCGGGGAACGAAATACTGTACAGTGTAACAAGAGCGTCAGAGGCTGATACAATGCCGGCAACAAACGGAATTAATCTGGCCACAGTCGAGATTGATTTGATTACTGAAATAAACAATTCAAATGGGGCGACAATGGCAATTAATCCATCTACTTTGGTCACATTGTCAACTTTACAGGATTATATCAAGCACGAAGAAAAAATGAACTGGATGGGTACAGACGGATATGGGGGATTATTGCAGGATGCGGGAATTAAAAAAGTAAGAATAGCGTACTATGATAAGGCAAATAAACAGATGGTTGTTCCGACTGTTGAAAATAATTTAACTTATTTTGAGGGGTCAAAATTTATTCCAATTTCGGACTATCAAAATGCAAAGAAATTGGAAAATTTACACACAATGGGAAATAATTATATTGAATTTCCAGATGGTCTAATAATCCAGTGGGGAGAAAACTATTTTGAAGGACTTTCAAGTACACCTGGGGCATCTATTACTAAAAATATTAATTTCCCAAAAACTTTTAAACAGAAATGTGTTAATGTCCAAATTTCAGGGATTTACAACTATTCAGATGAAAGTTTGGAAGTTACTTTTGTCTCGTCAAATATCACTAAAGAAAAATTCTTACTGCAAGTAATGCGACAACGTGGCGGCGGTGGCGAAAAAGCTGGATTTTTCTGGACTGCTATCGGGTATTAACTAATAGCAAAAGGAAAGCTAAAGCTGAAACTATATTTAATATTTGCTGTTATAGTTCCATCTCCGACGACTTTGACTTCTCCGTTTTTATTGACTGAAAATCTTTCAGCACGAAGATTATTCTGAATGATTGCTGCCGTACCTTCGAATGCTGAAATTGGAGAAACAGGAAGTTTGCAAATTGTAGTATTTCCGTTTGAACTCACGGGGGAAACGTCGTGAAAATGGAACATAGCGATTATTTCCTATAGTATACCCATTTGCATTTCCGTGATTCACGTTAGTTAAAGCTAAGTTCTTATATTCTGTAATTTTGAATAAATTTTCCAATTTACACAGATTAAGAGAACAAAAAAAATAAAAAATAATAAGGAGGTAAATTATGATAATAAATATATACGATAAAAATAATTTACAGGTTATCGCACATCCTGTTGCGACAAGCTTGGAAGATTTTAAAGATAGTCCTGTTTTATTTTATCCCGACTGGGATAGCACGAGGCATGTCTGCTCCAATACAGAATTTCAAAATCCGATTTTAGCTGCAGGAACCATCAGAGAAATGACAAAAGAAGAACTGTATGCCGTTGGGAAATATACCCTTGCAGATAATGAACTCATAGAAAATAATAAAATTAAAACGGTTGAACTATCTGAATGCGAGTATGTTGAAAATAACACTATCAAGTTAAATAGGGAAAAACGCATAGAACAGATAAAAAATGAACTCTATGAGTTAAGACTTGCATACGACGTAGCTCCGTTTGAATTTGAAGTAGGTGGCGTGAAATATTTGCAGAATAACAGGAGCATAGACCAGTCAAACTTAACTAGAATTGTCGTCATGTGTCAAGCAATGAAAAAGACAGAATTTGAGAACTGGAAATTTTACACTAAAGATAACACCGAAAAGTATGTTAATTTAACATTGCAGGATATGATGAAAATGGCAAATATAATGCAATTACATACTACTAAAGCTATGACAACGGAAACACTGTTATCTCATAATTTAGAGAATTTAACGGACGCAGAGTTGAAAGAGTATGACGCTAAAGACAGATATGAAAAAGCGTATAAAAATATGTAGATTAATCATGAGAAAGTCGCACGATTAATCACACGAATAAAGGAGGTATTTATGCTTGAAAAAAACAAACTTTATATCAGTTTCCATAAGCCCAAGAGACTGATAGGGCATTTGATAGCACTATGGACACTAGGTAAATATTCACACACTGAATTTATCTATGACGGACAGGTGTTCTTATCTAATCCTGGTGGAGTTAGAACAAGAAAATTTGAATATCAAAAAAACATGGATATTTATGAGCTGCCCAACAACGTAGAAGCTAAAGATGTCATAGAATTTTTTAAAACAGCACAAGGTAAAGGTTATGATTATCTTGGAATATTAGGGCAATTTTTCTATGCTGACAAGGTACAAGATGCTGACAAATATTTTTGCAGTGAATTTTGTTTAAATGCGATAGATTATGCCCTGCAATTTACATTGACTTATAAATGCAAATCTCTAAAAGACAGGGTTGGCTATCAGTTCAATCCCTCAAAATTATTTAAGTATTTAAAAGATATGGAATTAATAAAAGAAAAGGAAGTGATTTAAATGTATGTATTAAGTAAACTAAGTTTAAGCAGATTGGAAGGAGTACATCCCAAGCTTTCAGAACTGTTCAAAAGAGCGATAGTGGATAGCCCTCATGACTTTATGCTAGTTCAAGGATTGAGAACCGCGGAATATCAGAGGGAGCTGTATAGGCAAGGAAGGACAAAACCTGGAAAAATTGTAACAAACTGTGATGGTTATAGAGCTAAGTCAAATCATCAAGCTAAGAGTGACGGTTACGGACATGCGGTTGATTTTGCAATTTATGATCCGACAATTCCGGGAAAAATTGATTGGGATAACGAGAAGAAATACCGGGAAGTTGCAGATCATTTAAAAGCTGTTGCAGAGAAAATGGAAATAAATATCGAATGGGGCGGAGACTGGAAAAAATTTAAAGATTATCCGCACATTGAAATAAGATAAAAAGGAGACGATAAAAATGGATAAACAATTACAAGTAATTTTAATAGGAATGCTGGTAGATTTTACAAGAAAAGAAGTTTTAGAAAAGGAAATAATCTTTGGGGCTAAAAAAGGAATAGAAAAACTGGAAGCTGTTAAAAACAACTTTTTTGGAAAGTTTAAGGACTTTGTAAAAAAGGCACAGGATATAAACAATCCATATATCCCTGATGACATTGAGAAATTTACCGAAGATTTATTACTAAAAGGTGCTGAAGCACTTGAAAAAACTGTAAATGTGGATGAAATAATACACAAAATACTTGGGGAAGAAAAAACAGCAATAGGGATATAAGGAGCATAATTAATGATAGAGGATTTAAAAGTAATAATAGACAATCACGGACTTTTCCTGATACTATTTTTTAGTGGTGTGCTATTTGGAGTAGTGGCACAAAAAATTGTGGACAATAAACCTGTAAAACCGTATTTAAAAAGATTTGTTGTAGCAGGAATGACTATGTCAATTACACTATCTTTAAATAAAGTTATCGGGCATTTTAAAGCGGGATATTTATATCCCTTTAGTCCGTTATTTGGTTTTTTTGGAGAAGCAATTATTGAGACGATAAACAAAAAAAGATATGGCATAAGCACAGGATTTTTGGAACTTCTGCTGGAAAAGCTCGGTTTTGTCAAGAAGAGGGATGATAAAGATGAAAATATATCACAGAAGTAGGAAATTTGTAATCATAATGTTTGCACTGATATTTCTAAATTCCGTAATCACACTGAAATTAAGAGGTTATCAAAGAAGGCAGAATTTAAACCTATTGCGGAGCAAGCTGAAAAACGAAAGCAACAAAGAAATATTTGATTCCATAGAGGAGAAGTCGAAGACAGAAGATTTAATACTTCTGATAGGTACAAATTTTATTGCTTTAATGATAACTGTTGGATTCGACAGATTCGGAGTGTTTGAGGAAAGCGATGAAACTATAAAGGAAAACAAGAAAAAACTTGTGAAATTATTTTTATAAATTTTTGGGTAGCCAAATTAATAGCTACCCTGTTTTTTTTGCTTCCCATTTAAATAAATTGCTGTAATTATTTTCTAGTAGTATACAAATAGTATACGAAATATTTATTTTCTATTTTATGAAGCCTGATTTTATGGTGCTAAAATTATATAAAAATTAAAATCAATTAAATAAAAAATCCTTTATGCCAAAAGTCAACATATACGTAAATGTATAATTGTTAAAATTTGAAAAAAGGGTGGGAGTATTGGAAATAAAGAGTTTTTGAATAATAATATTAAGAAAATTTAAATAAAAAATACTCAAACAGTGATGTGATTTATTGCCTGAGTATTTCTTAAATTTAGTCAATTCCCTCATATTTCTTTAGTTTAAGTACGAATTCTTTATCATAGTCGTTTAATTGAATTTCTGATTGATCTTCAATTGTTGGTGAGTACCAAGACTTGTTTTCAAAATATGTTCTCATTTCTCCACCTTTTTTAAACGCAAACCCTCTTTCTGCAAACATCATATTTCGTAAAATTTTCAATTGATATTTACTATATTTATTAAATGCAGATTCATTTCCATTATCCATAACTTCATGTTTTAAATTATTTAAATCTTCTAAATCTAAATCATTTGTATTTTTATTTGTTGATAAAGTTGAATCAGAATTTTCAGAGGTATTTTGATTTTCGTATTCAGAAGGATTTGAAGTTGCTTGTTCTGTTGTATCTGTTTCTTTTTTAGGTGCAGTAATAGTTCCGTCAGAATTATAACAAGCAGCTTCATTAATAATCTTTAATTGCTGTGCATATAGCATCCCTGCTATAAGTGGTATAGAATTACCATTCGTTACTGCATCGGGTGAAGTCAGTAATGCTTCTAATAAAACATCTTTTTGAGAGCAAGTTATTTTTGGTGTTCCATCTTCATTTAGTAAATCTTGTTGATTAACTTGATCTTTATTAGTTTTTAGAAAATTTCTTAATCTGTTAGTATATTCTGATAATTCATTTTCAGACAATCCTAGAGATTTTTTTTCGTTTTGTGTTTCGGATTGAGTACCGCAACCTGTCAGTATTAATAAAACTGTAAATATAAAAAATATTGTTTTCATAAAAATCTCCCTTAAATAAATTTTATATTATATTTTTTAGACAATATTTCTTGAATAATTGTAGCATTAATAAGATTAATTGTATCGCATTTTGTTGATGTTGAAGCAAATTGCCACTGTGGTTCAAAACTTTGTCCTGCCTGTCTTATATCACCTCTACCATTAGTCACATAGGCTTTTTTTCTTGTAGTTACATTAATAGCATCTCCATATTGTAACTGTATAATTTCATCAGCTAATCCACCCCAAAACTTAGTTCTTGTGAAATTTAATTTATCATTGCTGATTTGTTCAAATAAATATGGAGAAGTAATAATTTTTTCTAAATCATTGTTGTAATGTTCAAATACATAATTTTTAAATTGTTCTTTTATAATGTTAAATACGTTAATGAAATCTTTTTCCAATAATTCGTCATCAAAAATAATTGATTCTGATAAAGTATTCAAATTATTTGAAATATTATTTAATTCATTTTCATTGTATGCTGAAAATGGTTTTTTCAAATATAAAATTTTTACTTTTTGCCCTAATTCGCCTTTAATTCCTAAAACTCTATCAAAAGAAATATTTTTCAAATCTTTTCCTTCCGAAATAACAAATCCTGTTGTATAAACAATTACTTTACTTTTTTTGGTTAATAAATAAATTCCATAAGCGAGCATTAATATACCGATAAAAGAATAAATTCCTCCTCCAAATAATGCTATTGTTCCAAATCCAACAAATGTCCAAGCACCTTTTGATTTCATTCCACTTTTTTCAAATCTAAAAATTTCTTTTTCTTGCATAATTTTTTCCTCCTAAAATTTTTATTGTTTAGTTACTAATTAAATTCAAACAATGGTTTGTTATTTTTTCGGCTTCATCGTTAAGTCTCTTGTATTCAGC
The DNA here is from genome assembly GCF_013394795.1 of Leptotrichia sp. oral taxon 223. Lineage (NCBI taxonomy): Bacteria > Fusobacteriati > Fusobacteriota > Fusobacteriia > Fusobacteriales > Leptotrichiaceae > Leptotrichia > Leptotrichia sp. oral taxon 223. The sequence continues at coordinate 239,925 of NZ_JABXYU010000004.1, read as the reverse complement.
TTCATCTTCTGAATCATAGGCTCTCATAATTTGTTGCCGATAACTATTTATTGTTTTGTCACAATCTTCTTCAGATGTTGGGTAAGTTATTGTATGTACTTGAGATTTGGACAAATAACGTTGATAACGACTATACAGCAATCCAGCTCCTATTCCAATAATCAACGCTATTATTGCAATTAAAATTTTTTTAGTCATAATAATCTATTTCAAAACTTAAACTATATTTCGAAAAGTTTTGTTTTACCTCCCTTCTTCAAAAAATGTTATTGAAATTAAAAATGTACAAATTATTTTTTCTAAGTGTATTCATATAATCAAAACTTGATAAATAATGAGCAAATTCTTAATTTTTACTTTTTCAACAAAGAATTTTGAACAGATAATTATTGAGTATTTGAATTAAATATCGGTGTTTTATTTATATAAAATATTAGAAAATAAATAATTATAAATTTAATGTGATATAATACTTTTATAAGTATACCACCCATTTTTTTTTTTTGCTTATATAAAGGTTAATTTGAGATTAATTTTTATAATTATTGATACATTAATACCTAAAAATTTTAAATAAAATAATTTTTTTAATATTATGAGATTGTAAAAAAGTAAAAAAAAGTAATTTACAGAATAAAAATTTTACAGTATAATATGGGCAAAGAAAAACGGAGGAATATTATTGGAAATAACTGGTTAGGAAAGTTTTGAAATAATATTTATGAGAATAAGTTTATATTGAGGAGGAAAATTAATGGGAAAAAAAGCGTTAGTAATCGGAGCTGGAGGAGTGTCAAATGTAGTCTGCCATAAATGTGCACAAAATTCAGAAGTATTTAGTTCAATTATGATAGCCAGCCGTAGAAAAGTAAAATGTGATGAAATCAGGGAAAGAATTGAAAAAAGCAAGTATGCTGGAAGAATTGAGATTCAGACTGCACAGGTTGATGCTAATAATGTGCCTGAACTGGTGGCGTTGATTAATGAATACAAGCCTGATATTGTGATAAATGTGGCTTTACCATATCAAGACTTGACAATTATGGATGCTTGTTTAGAAACTAAGACTGATTATTTGGATACAGCGAATTATGAACCTTTGGACACAGCGAAATTTGAGTACAAATGGCAATGGGCTTATAAGGAAAAATTTGAAAAGGCTGGAATTACAGCTATTTTAGGAAGTGGTTTTGATCCAGGTGTTACTGGAGTATTTTCAGCGTATGCACAAAAGCATTATTTTGATGAAATAAATTACATTGACATTCTTGATGCAAATGCAGGGGATCACGGTTACCCGTTTGCAACAAACTTTAATCCTGAAATTAATATTAGGGAAGTTACGGCTAATGGAAGTTACTGGGAAGACGGAAAATGGGTGGAAACAAAGCCGATGGAAATCAAGAGGGTGTATAATTTCCCACAAATTGGTGAAAAAGATATGTACTTGCTGCACCACGAAGAATTGGAATCACTTGCATTAAATATTAAAGGGATTAAAAGAATTAGATTCTTTATGACTTTTGGGCAAAGTTACCTTACTCATTTAAAAGTGCTTGAAAATGTTGGAATGACTTCGATTGAGCCAATAGAATTTGAAGGAAAGCAAATTGTACCATTGCAATTTTTAACAGCGGTATTGCCTGATCCAGCTTCACTTGGGCCTAGAACAAAAGGTAAGACAAATATCGGAAATATTTTCAGAGGTAAAAAAGACGGCGTGGAAAAAACTTATTATGTGTATAATGTGTGCGATCATCAGGAATGCTACAAGGAAGTCAGCTCACAGGCGATTTCCTACACAACAGGAGTACCCGCAATGATTGGAGCCGCAATGGTGCTTACTGGAGAATGGAAAAAACCGGGAGTATTCAATGTGGAGGAAATGAATCCAGATCCATTTATGGATGCGCTTAATAAATTTGGACTGCCTTGGGTTGAGGACTTCAATCCGACGTTGGTTGACTAGTTGAAGAATTTGGGTTAATTTGCTGTTAAAGCGTTTTTAGCAATATAGAAATTAAATTTTTAGTAAAATAATGTTTTGAAAAAATCAGACTATTGGATGACGTGGAATTTGATAGTTTGATTTTTTTATAAAAAATTTTAAAAAAATTATGAAAATACTATTTTAAAATTGAAAAAAATAGGGTATAATTAAAAGTAGAAAATATAAAAATTTTTTAGGAGGAGAAAATGAAAAAGATTGTAACAATTTTTAGTGTAATTTTTGCACTGATGTTAGTTGTAGCTTGTGGAAATAAACCAGCTACTGGTGAACAAGTGAAAGATGGTAAAACATCTGCAGATGCGGCAAATTCTAAGAAAGCTGTCGCAGTAGTGTATTCTACTGGTGGAAAAGGTGACAAATCGTTTAATGATGCAACTTTCAGAGGACTAGAAAAAGCTCAGAAGGAATTGGGAATCACTTTTAAAGAGTACGAGCCAAAAGATCCGTCGACTGAAGCAAAAAATGCCTTGACGCAATTTGCTGAATCTGGAGAATTTGACTTGATTATTGCAGTTGGATACAGCATGAAAGATTCGCTAGTCGCAGTCGCTAAGACTTTCCCTGATCAAAAATTTGCGATAATTGATGAAACTGTAGAGGGTTTACCAAATGTTGCCTCTATTTTGTTTAAGGAACACGAAGGATCATTCTTGGTAGGAGCATTGGCTGGAATGATGGACAAAACAGGAACTATTGGATTTGTGGGTGCAAATGAAACTGAACTGATTAAGAGATTCTATGCAGGATATGAACAAGGTGCGAAATATGTAAAACCTGATATAAAAGTTTTGCCTGTTTATATCGGAGGGAATAATTCATTCAATGATCAAGCATCGGCTAAAGCTAAAACTGAAACATTAATTCAACAAGGTGCAGATGTTATTTACCATGCCGCTGGGGCAAGCGGACTAGGAGTTTTCCAGGCAGTTAAGGAAAAAAATGTTTATGGAATTGGAGTAGATTCTAACCAGGACAACTTATATCCAGGAATAATTTTGACATCTATGGTGAAATATGTCGATAACGCAGTATTTGACATTATAAAATCTGTTGTAGATGGAAAATTTGAACCAAAAATACAAACTTTTGGAATCAAGGAAAACGGATTAGGAACTACAAACTTTGAATTTACAAAAGATAAAATTGGTGAAGAAAACATCAAACGTCTTGAACAAATCAAACAGGATATTAAAGATGGAAAAATTCAAGTAAAATCTACATTATAGCTACAAGCATTTTTCAAAGTTCAGAATGTAAAATTTAGAGTGTAAAAATTTGCTGAAATAAGTTACTTGAATGCTAAATGCAGTGATAGATGGTTGTTTAAGAGTGGAAATTGGCTGATTCCATTCTTTTGCAACCTTTTTGTCTTTTTATTTTTAAAATTTTTAGGAGATGATTTTTTATGAGAATAGTTGATATAATCCAAAAAAAACGTGATAACGAAAAGCTTTCTGACAAGGAACTGGAGTTTTTATTAAATGAATATTTAGCTGGAAATGCACCTGATTATCAGATGTCAGCATTTCTTATGGCAGTTTATTTCAATGATATGGCACAGGACGAATTGCTGAAATTTACAATGCTGATGAGGGATTCTGGTGATGTTATAAAGTTTGATGAAATAAATAGGTTTTTAGTGGATAAGCATAGTACTGGTGGAGTTGGGGACAAGGTTACTGCTGTACTTTCTCCAATTTTGTCTGCACTTGGAATGGGGAATGTGAAGCTGTCTGGAAAAGGGCTTGGACATACTGGAGGAACAATTGATAAATTTGAGTCAATTAAAGGATTTAAATTTTCGACTACAAAAGAAGAACTTGTAAAAATTGCCAATAAAACTGGAATAGGGCTTATGGGCTACAGCGACAACATTGTCCCTCTTGATAAAAAGTTGTATTCCTTACGTGACGTAACAGCAACTGTACCAAGCATACCACTAATTGCAAGCAGTATTATGAGTAAAAAATTAGCAATCTATTCGGATGTTATAATTCTTGATGTAAAGGTTGGGGATGGAGCCTTTATGAAGGATTTGGAGCAGGCTAAAAAGCTGTCAGAAAGAATGATTGAGATTGGGAAAGGCGCTGAGAGAAAGGTTAAGGTTGTGCTTAGCAATATGGATGAGCCGCTGGGATATTCAATCGGAAATGCAAATGAAATCACTGAAGCAATTGAGTTTTTGAAAGGGAACTGTGCAGATGACTTGAAGGAAGTTGTTTATACAATTGCAAGCCTTGCCTTGAAGGAAAAAGGGGACGTAAAGGACTTTGATGAGGCTAAGAGCAAAATTGATGAAGTAATAAACAATGGAAGCGCATTGAAAATTTTAGGTGAGTTTATTGAAGCAAGTGGCGGAAATAAAGAACTTATCAATAACTATGATTTATTGCCAAAAGCCAAATCTGTAATGGAAGTTTTTTCTGAAAAGGAAGGATATGTAAAAAAAATAAAGACAGAGGAAATTGGAAAAGCCGCAATGATTATAGGTGCTGGACGTGCTAAAAAGGAAGATAAAGTTGATCATGCAGTTGGAATAAATATTTTTAGAAAAGTTGGAGAAAAAACAGGAAAAAATGAAAAAATAGCGGAAATTTATTACAATGATGACAAAAATGTTCAAGAATCCAAAAATATGATTTTGGATGCATTTGTGATAACGCCAGAAGAAGTCGAAAAACCAAGGGCGATTTTAGAAATAATAGAATAGTTTTAAGTCTTATAAGTGCATTTGATGGAATTATCAAAGTTAAATTTTTAATTTTTTATTCTGTCAAAGGCATTTTTTTATAATAGACAAAAAGCATAATAAATGATATAATAAATAAGTTTTTAATAAATTTAAAATATTGAAATTTCAGGAGTGAGAAAAATAGTTATAGATAAAAGGAAAAGTGTACTGCTTGTTATGACTTGCCTCCTCTTTATGATGACTTATTCGAGCCTTTTGGGGACACCTAGTTTTAGCCGTAAATTAAGTGTTTTTGTGGATGAGAATAATTTGAGCCATGAGGATATTCGGGATTTGATTGTGAAAATTAATCAGATTGAAAGTGTAAATAACAGGCGATTGACACAGGAACTGAAAAAAATTGGGAAACGTAAGGAAAAGGAAAAAGGAAAACAGAAAGATAGCCTTTTTTTATTATTTAAAAAAAATCAAAATACTGTCTTTTATAAAAATTCTGATAAAATTCCAAAAAATATTGGAAATATCAGCGCTTTTTTAATGAAAAAAGATGAAAATAATTTACGGACAAGAGAATAGGAATCAAATATTTTATAACCTGTAACTTTAGAAATTTAATATACGAAAGGAAAAATCAAAAAAATGTTAAAAAAACTAGGAGAAAAAATATTTGGTACATCAGATGAGAGAGAAATCAAGAAAATGCAAAAATTGGTGGATAAGATTAATGAGATTGAGCCGCTTTTTGAAAAAATGACAGATGAACAGCTGAGTCATAAGACAGTTGAATTTAAGGAAAGACTGCAAAAGGAAACGCTTGATGATATATTGGTTGAGGCATTTGCGACAGTCAGGGAAACTTCAAAAAGGCTTATGGGAATGCGTCACTATGATGTTCAGCTCATCGGAGGAATGATTCTTCATAAAGGCTGCATTGCGGAAATGAAGACAGGGGAAGGAAAAACCTTGATGGCAACGCTTCCAATTTATTTAAACGCATTGCCAGGTAAAGGAGTGCATGTTGTAACGGTTAATGACTATCTTGCAAAACGGGATAGAGATATTATGGCAGGACTTTTTGAGTTTTTGGGACTGACTTCTGGAGTTGTTGTTGGAAATATTACACCAGAACAAAGAAAAGCCGCCTATAACTGTGATATTACTTATGGAACGAATAATGAATTTGGATTTGATTACTTGAGGGACAACATGGTTGGGGAGCTTGACGAAAAAGTGCAGCGTGGGCATAACTATGTTATTGTCGATGAGGTAGACTCAATCCTAATTGACGAGGCAAGAACTCCGCTTATTATTTCGGGAGCGGCCGAAGAAACTACAGAATGGTACAACACTTTTGCAGAAGTTGCAAAAAAATTAAAAAGAAGCTACAAAACTGAAGAAATTAAGGATAAGAAAAATACTGTAATTCCTGACGAGGACTGGGAAGATTATGAAGTTGATGAAAAATCGCACACAGTTACAATTACTGATAAGGGAATTAAAAATGTTGAAAAGATATTAAAAATAGATAATTTATACTCGCCAGAATATGTAGAACTTACCCACTTTTTGACACAGGCATTGAAAGCAAAGGAATTGTTTAAACTGGACAGGGACTATATTATCAATGACGACAATGAAGTTATTATAGTAGATGAGTTCACTGGGCGTCTTATGGAAGGAAGACGGTATTCAGATGGGCTGCATCAGGCAATCGAAGCAAAGGAAAAATTGGAAGTTGCTGGAGAAAATCAGACGCTTGCAACAATTACATTACAAAACTATTTCAGAATGTATGAAAAATTGTCAGGAATGACGGGAACTGCAAAAACGGAAGAAGACGAATTTAAACAAATTTATAGCTTAAAAGTTATTGTAGTGCCCACAAATAAGCCTGTTGCCAGAGTAGATTTACCCGATGTTATTTATATGAATAAAAATGCCAAGTATAAAGCAATTGCAAGAAAAATCGAGGAACTTTATCACAAGGGTCAGCCTGTTCTTGTCGGTACGGCTTCAATTCAGCATTCAGAAGAAGTTTCCGCATTATTGAAGAAAGCTAAAATTCCTCACGAAATACTAAATGCAAAACATCATGAAAGGGAAGCGGAAATTATTGCACAGGCAGGACGTTTCAGAACAGTAACGATTGCAACAAATATGGCAGGACGTGGAACGGATATTAAACTTGGAGGAGATGCAGAGTCGTTTGCTGCAAAAGTTGCGGTAAAAGGTACGCCTGAGTATGAAGATGTCTATGCAGCATATGTAAAGGAATGTGAAGAAGACAAGAAAAAGGTGATTAAAGCTGGCGGATTGTTTATCTTGGGTACAGAAAGACACGAGAGCAGACGTATTGACAATCAGTTAAGAGGACGTGCGGGACGTCAAGGGGATCCAGGAATGTCAGAGTTTTATTTGTCACTTGATGACGATTTGATGAGACTGTTTGGTGGAGATAGGCTGAAAAGCATGATGAAAATGCTAAAAATTGACGAAGATGAGGAAATTCGCCACAAACAAATAAGTAAATCTGTTGAAAATGCTCAAAAACGTATCGAAAGTCGAAACTTTTCATCAAGAAAGAGCCTTATTGAATATGATGATGTAAATAATACTCAAAGGGAAGTTGTTTATGAGCAGAGGGATGCCATCTTGAAAAATGAAAACTTGAAAGAGTTAATTACAAACATGATTTCAGACACTGTGGATGACATTGTAAATTCTGCCTATGTTGGTGAAGGTAAAGGCGAAAAAGACTTTAATTTGCTGTCAGATAAACTTCAGGAAACATTTGAATATGAAATTTCGGAAGATTTGGCAAATGCAAGTGCAGATGAGATTTCAGACAAAGTTTACAATGATCTGGTAAGAATTTATGACGAAAAGGAAGCGGCTATTGGAGAAGAAATATTTAGAAGAATTGAAAGATATATTATGCTGGAAGTATTGGATTCCAAATGGCGACAACATTTGAAGGATTTGACAGAACTGCGTGAGGGAATAAGGCTACGTTCTTACGGGCAAAGAAACCCTATTCATGATTATAAAATTGTAGGTTATGAGATTTACAATGAAATGATTGACGCAATAAAACGTGAAACAAGCTCATTTATCTTAAAATTAAGAGTTCGTAGTGAAGAGGATACAAACAACTTGACTCATGAAGAAGTTTCAAATGTAAGATATGAACACGAAGAAAATGAAATGATAGGCGATGATGTACCAAATGAAACGCATCGTCCGCTTTCAAGAAGAGAAAGAAGAGAACGTGAAAGAAGAAATGTCTAATTTTGAACGATAAAAAAACTTGCTAATTTAAATAAAAAAATATTTATAATTTTATAAATTTTGGAATATTTTTTTTGTTTTTGATAAGAGTTATTGATTATAGTTGAAAATGAACACAAAAAATAAAACTTAGAAGATGGAGTTGATAAATATGGGATTTTTATTAGGAAATTTTGTTCCGATATCGATTGTTCTGATTATTTTTTTTATATTTTCGCTTATCGGATTTATTCGTGTACCGATGGACAGGGCGGCATTTATTAGCGGATTTAAAAGAAGAGTTGTAATTGGAAGACTGGCTTTCTATTTGAGATATTTTGAAAGAGTCGATTATCTGGATTTATCATTATTTTCTGTAGATGTTAATACATCAGTATTTGTACCCACAAATGATTTTATTAATATAAAGGCTGATGCAATTGTAAAATTGCAAATTTCACAGGAGCCAGAAATTTTGAATATTGCTTCTAAAAACTTTTTGAATAAAAAGAGTGAATATATTGGAGAGTCTGTAAAGGAAGTGCTGGAAGGAAATTTACGTGAAATTATTGGGCAGATGAACTTGAAGGATATGGTTCAGAACAGAAAAGAATTTAATGTGAAGGTTCAGGAGAATGTATCGCCAGACTTGCGTGAAATGGGGCTTGTAGTAGTTTCGTTCGCTGTGCAGTCATTTATGGATGAAAAAGGCGTGATTGACAACTTGGGAATTGAAAACATTTCGAAAATCTCAAAAGATGCAAGTATCGCCAAAGCTCAGGCTGAAAAGGAAATCGCTATTGCAAAGGCAAATGCGGATAAGGAAGCAAAAGACATTGAATTAAAAGTGGCAGAAGAAATTGCTGAAAAAACTAATAAACTAGAAATAAAAAAAGCCGACTTAAAAATTGAGTCAGATACGAAAAAAGCCTCTGCAGACATGACTTACCAGCTTGAAACTGAGAGAAAAAGAAAAGAACTGGAAGAAGTTCAGGGGGAAAGTAATTTTACCCGTGAAACACAGGCAATAAAAACTAACCAGGCAAAATTGGAAGCTGAAATCAAAGTTGACAACCAGATAAAATCAGACGCAGAACTTTATAGAAAGACAAAACAGGCTGAAAGTAAGCTGATTGAAGAACAGCGGGAAGCAGAAGCAATCCTTTACCAAAAGACGAAAGAAGCAGAAGCCTTGAAAATAATGGCGCAACAGGAAGGAGAAGCTTTGAAAATTAAGGCGGAAGCTGATTCTGAAAGCATAAAATTAAAGGCTCAGGCAGAAGCAGAAAGCATTAAACTAAAAGCATTGGCAGAAGCTCAAAGTAAACGTGAAATAGGACTTGCTGAAGCCGAAGCAATAAAAGCAAAAGCACTTGCCGAAGCGGAAGGGATAGATAAAAAAGCCGACGCAATGAAAAAATACGGAAATGCCGCAATTATGGAAATGTACTTCAAAGCACTGCCAGAAATCTCTAAAAATATTGCATCTCCGCTTAACAACATTGACAAAATCACAATGTATGGTGATGGTAATACTTCCAAGTTAGTTGGAGATATTACAAAATCAATCGCCCAAATTAATGATGGAATCACGGATTCGACAGGAATTGACTTAAAATCTGTACTGGCTGGAATGCTTGGAGGGAAAATAATTTCTGATAAGGAGAGATTAGATTCTGAAAGTGAAAATGGTGTCAATTCTGGAAAAAATAAAAAATAATAAAAGGAATTATTATATTCTTATATTAAACCCTATTTAAATAGTGTATAAAATCTATTCATAAAGAATTATGCTTTTTACTAATTCATCTTAAGTGAATTTATAGTATAACCACAGCATTTAGCGTCTTGAATATTTTTATTACCAAACCCTATAACCCCAATTGACTTATTTCCAAATTTGTTCAATGGGGTTCATTTTTAGTGTATGCAGCGTATGTGTGATATTATGATATTTAAATTCTTTGATTTATTCTATGCCGCTCGACTAGAATTACAATATCCTGCTATAATTTTATGCTGGTAGGAGATATAGGGACTAACCTTGTTATATTGCATTAGCAATAATGCACGGTTCAATTCTTCCAAAGTTTGCTTCATTTTAAAGCATCAGCCTTACTGTCTTATCTAGATTTTTTATTTTTGTTTTCTGCCTCAAATCACTTAAACTGTCTAACTTCCTCATCGCCCGCTTTTTTTGCTGTCGGCTTTTTCTGTAGCTACATCATATTAAAACTTTGTATACTTCTCGAACCTTTCTGTTCTTTCATTGACACCCAATATTTCAGTTTTTTTTACCTAATCCTCTTAATTCCACTGCATACATTAATCTTCACTTTTTTCTAACCGCTTCTTATTTACTTTAAAATTTCTTCTGTTATCTCAATGCTTCTGTCATTTCTATCACCTATTATATTATATTATTTGGTTTATTATTAAATGCCTGTGATAATTTCTTTACAGTAATGTACCTATTTTTAGATGAGAATATATTTACAATACAAATTGTGCTATTAAAATTCAAAGTAACCTAAATTTACATATTTCTGATAAGGTATTTACAATACAAATTGTGCTATTAAAATGTCGAGGCTTACATGCTTGACAGAAATAAAAGAATACATTTACAATACAAATTGTGCTATTAAAATCACGTTATGAAAATGGTATAACAGAAAGTATAAAAGATTTACAATACAAATTGTGCTATTAAAATCATATCATTATTAGTTACCCTAAATATAATATCATTTTTTAACAATTTTGTCGATACTTAATTTTTTCCAAAAATTTTAAAAGATGATTTTTTATTTTCAAAATAAAATATTTAAGAAAGTCAATAAAAATCAGTAATTTTAAGAATTTGTCGGTATACAGGAATTTTTTAGTTATTGGGCATCGACAGATTAATAATATTTAATATCTAAGAAAATTATCTATTAAATAATAATAAAAGTTTATTATATAAGTATTTACTTTTATAAAAAATAGGATATAATATATTATTATATTTCAAAGAAAAAAATAATGGAAAGAAAGGTACAATAAGAAAATGAGATTTAAGATTAATATTGAATTAACAGAAGGTAGCAGCTTTCCTATAAATTGGAGATCAAAAATTTTATGCGTCTTAAAAACAGGACTGAAAAAATGTGATAATGAAATTTTTGAAGAATTTTTTGGATCTGCAAAACAGAAAAATTATACATGGTCAGCTTATTTTCGAAATGTGAAATTTGAAAAGGATAAAGTTAAATTTTTAGGAGAGGAAAAAAAGATTATCGTTAACCTTTCGGCATATGATAATGTTGATAGTTTAAACATTTATAATGCTTTTTCAGGTATCAGGTTTAAAGAGATAAAAATTTCAGAAGAGACAAAGGTTGTGGTTACTAATATTTCGATTTTACCAAGGCAAATTATAAAGGATAACATATTAATTGTTAAAACTATGTCTCCAATAGTTTGCCGTGATCATGATCAAGAAACTAAAAAAGACACCTATTATACAGGGACAGATGATAAATTTTCTAAAATTATAAAAAGAAATCTTTATTTAAAACTTAAAGAATTAAAAGGAGAATATGTAAAAAAAGATATTGAAGATTTGATAATAGATTCAAGTCAGACTAAAAAGGTTGTTGTTAAGCATTATGATAAAACTAAAAAAGATAAAACTTTAAATTATGAAAATAAATTTAATGGTAAATTTTTGGATACTTCAGTTGGTATATTGAAATTGGAAGGAAAAAGTTACATTTTGGATTATATTTATAATGCAGGGATTGGGAGCATAACTGGAAGTGGATTCGGAATGCTGGAAAAATTGAAATAATTTAAATTAAGAAAAGGAAGAAAAATGAGTGATGAAAAAATAGAATTGAAATTGAAGGATTGATTATTTAATGCTGGGTTATTAGGATTTATAAATATTCTTGGAGAAGAAGCAAGGAATAATGGAGAACTGGAAATAGATGATAAAAATCGCTTAATAAGATTTTCTCCAAAAGTTTTGGAAAACTTCGAGTATAAATACTTTAATTTTTTTATAAAAAGATATGGAAAAACATTGACTTATGGTAAAATTTTAGAATTTGAGAAATATATTGATGAATTTGAGGAGAATGGAGAAAAAATTAGAAGTATTAATGAATTAAAAATGATAAATGATAAAATTACATTCTTTAAAGCTAAAATCAAATCTGAAAGTTATAAAAAGGCATATGATTTCATAGAAAAAAATGGAACTAATAAAATTTTAGGACTGGAAAAGGAATTAAAAAAAATAAAAGAACCTAAAGAAAATATTGCTGAAATTTCAAATGATAATGTAAAAAATTATCTTAAGACTATGAAGGAGATTATTGATTTTTTTAAAAGGAAAATAACTGATAAGGAAGGAAATGTAAAAAATTATCTTGCTGCCAAAAATATAGCTTATGTAATAATAAACAATGCTTGGAGCAGTGTATCATTTTTAAATAGGGCAAATGCCGCTAAAGATATTTATGACGAATATAAATCATATTTTGTAGAACCTGCATTAGAATATGTTAATGCTGACAAATCTAAATTTAAATATAAATGTGTAATTTCAAATATGCAGATGAAGGATTATAAAAATACATTAGGATTTTTAAATGACACAGGTTTTGATGTGAGTAGAAAACCATCACATGTCTGGAATTTTGTAAATGATATTGCAGTAACTCCTTTGGTTACATTGGTTTATTCCTGCGTTCCGGCAGGATTTATATATGGAGCCGATAAAGGAATATTTGTAAACGCAAATCATAATATAGATCAATTATGTAATATAAACAATGGAATTGCATATAATATTTTAGAAGATGAGTCAGAAGAAAAGAATATAAATCTGTATAAAAATTTATTAAAGGAAATTAAGAAGGAAAAAGACAATACAAAATATGAATTATCAGATATTCAGATTGTAAAGTTTGAGGAAGGACACTATAAGTTTACTTTGTTATCACGAAATATTTTAAAGCTTTTATCTGAAAATAAAGAAAAATTAGATGATTTATTAGATAAATGGTATTTAATTGATAAAAGATATTTTAATATTTACGATACGACAATAACAGAATTGTTAAATAATCAGAATTTATTCTCGCTAATAAACAAATTATGTTACTATAAAATTTCAAAAACAAAATTGTATTGTAAATTAAAAAATATAGAAGATTTACTAAAAATAAATTTAGATTATATCAGGAGGTTGAAGAAAATGGATAAGCAAGAAATAATTGAAAAAAAGGAAAATAAGAAAACGTCAGAAGAATTAACAGAAAAAGATATTTTCTATATAAGAAGAGATGCAATGATTTTTAGGGAAGAATATATAAGAAAAAGTGGAAATGATAAAAAGATTGGAAGTCTGTTATACAGACTTCAGAATGCTTTGAGAATTAATAATGTTGATATGTTTATGGATGCTCTGATTTCAGCTCATGCTTATGCAGGAAAAAATATCAGCTCACTTTTTGCTAAAGCACTTTTAAATGATGAAAATTTTCAGACATTAGGACATGGATTTTTATTAGGTTTATTAGGTGAAGATAAAAGTAAGAATGAAAATAAGACAGATAAAAAAGAAGGGAATGAATAATTATGAAGAAAAAAGGTTTAACTTTCACAGCAATATTTTTGGCACAAAGTGCTAACTATGGAGAAGGAATAGGAAATGTTGCAGCATTAAAGAAATTATCAAGAAATAAGGGGGAACAATATACATATATTTCCAGACAGGCAATAAGATATAACATTATAGAACAGCTTGGAGAAGAAAAGTCACCAGTAAAAGCAGAAGGAAGTGGAGACAAGAAAGTAGTTCAATTTTCAGCAGATACGACAATTAAAGATTATCCTGAACTTGATTTTTTTGGATATATGAAAACAATAAAAGGTGAAAATTCTAAGAACCGTTCTGCAATAGTAAGACTGTCAAATGCTATTTCATTGGAAACATTTAAAGGGGATCTGGAATTTTTAACAAATAAAGGATTAGCTGATAGAATCGGAGAATTTCCAAATATAGCACAGGCTGAAATACATAAATCTTACTATAAATATACAATTACTATAGATTTAGATAGAATTGGAATAGATGAATTGGATGAAATTGAAGTTTCAAATGAAGAAAAATCAAGAAGAGTGAAAAAACTTCTAGATACGATTTCATTGCTCTATAGGGATATTAAAGGAAGAAGGGAAGATTTGAAACCTTTATTTATAATAGGTGGAGTGTATAATATAAAAAATCCATTTTTTGAAAATATAGTGGATGTTAAGATTAACAAGATTCTAGTTGATAAACTATGCAGCGGAATCTACGATTATATTGAAGAAGATACAATATCTGGAATTGTGAAAGAACAATTTGAAAATGATACAGAAGTTGAAGAAAAATTGAAAGAAAAAAATATAAATGTGCTGAATGTTCCTGAATTCTTCAAACAGTTAAAAGAAAAGGTCGATAATTATTATACAGAGAAAGTTGATGGATAACTATGAAGGCAATTAAATTGAAATTGTATCAAAATATGGTGAATTATAAAGTTCCAACAAGTTTTCAGCTGAAAGAAAGCTATCCTTTGCCACCATATTCAACAGTAATTGGAATGGTTCATTCCCTCTGTGACTTTAAGGAATATAAACCGATGAAAATAAGTATCAGTGGAAATTATTTTTCTAAGGTTAATGACTTATATACAAGATATGAATTTAAAAATGGAAATCCTTTTGAAATGGGAAGGCATCAATTAAATGTAAATGGTTATGGTATTAATAGAGGAGTTGCAACTGCTGAACTGCTGGTTGACGTAAACTTGACAATTCATATTATTCCGGAAGACCAGTCAGAAGAATTTTTAAATACCATTTTTGAAGCATTCAAATATCCAAGAGAATACCCAAGCTTAGGAAGAAGAGAGGATATTGTATTAATTAAGGATGTTAGGATTGTAGACGTGGAAAAGAAAAAACTTGAAAAAGATTTAAGTAATGGAGAAGATAACTTTGCATATATCCCTGTTAATTTTATTCAAGAGAAATTAGTAAATCATGGAGACAAAAAAAGTGGAATGAACATATATGGAACTAGATATGAACTAACTAAAAATTATATTCTTAATAATATTGGGACAAAATCCAAGCCCAAGATGATAAGGTCATGGGAAAAAGAAGAGGTTATTTATTCTTCGAATATAAAAGGCTTCAAAAGAAGGGAAGTCCCTCTAGATACTGATAATGAAATTGTTTTTTGCGAATTATAAGTTAAATATTTTTATTATATATAGGAGTCTAATATGAAGAATAATTTTTTAGCTAAATCTAGTGGCGAAACAATATTAAGACACACAGAAAATCTGTTTAATAATTTTATGAAAATTTTTATGGTCTATCCTAAATTAAATGTTGAAAAAAAGCTGTTATTGCTTGCGTGTATCTATCATGATTTAGGGAAAATAAATCAGAAATTTCAGAGCAAACTGTCTGGTGAAAAGCAAAGTGGGGAAATTCCTCATGGGATACTCAGTACTTCATTTATAAATGATGATATTTTAATTGAATATCATCATTTTAGTGAAGATGAAATAAAAATTTTAGCTCATTCTGTAGCTTTACATCATGAAAGAAATTTAATGGAAATAAATGACAGTGATTTATCTGATGAGATATATTCAATGAACAATGAAGTTAAAAATTTTTCAAAGGAATTAAAAATTCTGGAAAATATTTATTTTGAATATTTTAAAAATACTGAGAATTATAAAGATAGAAAAGCAATTTTTAATTGGGAAGATGGAAAAGTTGAATTAGCACAATTAAGCTCTTTATTTTATGAAATAGGAAGTAGAGTCTATTCTGATGTAGAAGGTTCTGAAACTTTTCAAAAATATGTAATGTTAAAAGGATTACTGAATAAAATAGACTATGCTGCAAGTTCATATATTCCAGTTGAGGAAAAAAATGATTTTCTTGAAGAGAAAATGAATGCTTTTCTAAAAAATATATTGAAAAGGGATAATCCTGAGAATGACTGGAATGAGTTGCAGAAGTTTATGATTCATAATCAAAATAAAAATGTTGTAGTGGTAGCACAGACAGGATATGGAAAGACTGAAGCGGGACTACTTTGGATAGGTAATAATAAGGGCTTTTTTACATTGCCGTTAAGAGTAGCAATTAATGCAATTTTTGACAGAGTGAAAAATCAGATTGTAATTGAAAAACTGGAAAATAGAATAGGACTGCTACATTCAGATTTTAGAGAAATATATATAGAAGATATAAAAAAGAAGGAAAAAAATAATCCAGAAAAGATGGATAATGATGAGCTGTTTATATATATGGATAAAACAAAGCAGCTATCTTTACCATTGACAGTCTGCACAATAGACCAGCTTTTTGATTTTGTTTTCAGAGCACCAGGATTTGAATTAAAAGTTGCTACACTATCTTATTCTAAAGTAGTTATTGATGAAATTCAGATGTATTCAACGGATTTATTAGCTTATTTGATATATGGACTAAAATATATTACAGATTTTGGTGGGAAATTCGCTATAATGACTGCCACTTTACCAGGAATTATCACAGATTTGTTAAAAAAGGAAGAAATAGAATTTGAGACTAGAGAACCTTTTATAAATGATAAGAAAAGACATAATTTGAAAATATTAAAAGAAGTTATTAATGCTAAATTTATAAAAGAAAATTATAAAGATAATAAAATTTTAGTTGTCTGCAACACTGTCAAAAAATCCAAACAAATATATGAAGATTTAAAAAAATTAGGAATAGAATGTAAAGAATTGAATCTGCTTCATAGCCGATTTATAAAAAAGGACAGAGCTAAAAAAGAAAAAGAAATTTCTGAATTTGCCAATCCTAAAAGATTTAAGGAAAATGTGAAAAAGGAAAGAGAATTAAAAAATATTTGTGAAAATGGAATCTGGATTGGTACACAAGTAGTTGAAGCATCTCTTGATTTGGATTTTGATATTCTCGTTACAGAATTATCAGATTTGAATGGACTTTTTCAGAGAATGGGAAGATGTTACAGAAATAGAGAGATTTTGGATGAAAAATATAACTGCTATGTTTTTACAGAAGAGTGTTCCGGAATAAAAAGTTCCAAAGCAGTTATAGATAAAGAAATTCATCAAAAATCTAAAGAAGCACTGATAGACATTGACGGATTACTTACAGAAAAGGAAAAATTGGAATTGATTGATGAGGTTTATTCTACTGAAAATTTAAAAGATACAGAGTATTATGGAAAATTAGTAAAAAATATTTATGCTTTGAAAAATTATATAGTGGAGTATGAAAAAACAAAATCAGAAGTACAGAAAATTTTTAGAAATATTGCTTCAAAAGATATAATTCCAAAAATTATTTATCAGCAAAATGAAAAAGAAATAAAGAAAAATATTGAAATCCTGCAGAAGAAAGCAAAGGGATTGAATGAAAAAGAGCGGAAAAATTTAAGGAGTGAAAAAATAGAAGCAAGACGAGAAATAAATCAATTTAAAGTAGCAATTCCTGAATATGAATTTGATGATATTTCTCCTGAACAAGTAGAAAAAATGGAAATAAATGATTATGAAACATTGATTATTTTAGATTGTGATTATTCATATGAAAAAGGATTTGAAGTAAAAATGAAAAATCAAGATTTTTTTGAAGATAATACTTTTTAAATGTTATGAGGTGAAACAATGAAAATAACAGGACTTATGATAAATTATTATTTTGTATGTAAACGTAAATTGTGGTGTCAATCCAAAAATATTAATCTTGAAGAAGAAAATGAAAATGTTCAACTAGGAAAATTAATTGATGAAAACAGTTACAATTTGGAAACTAAACAAGTTATGATAGAAGAAACCGTAAATATTGATTTTATCCGTAAATGGCAAGTCGTTCACGAAGTAAAAAAAAGCAAGGCTGTAGAAGAGGCGGCAATTTGGCAAGTGAAATACTATATTTATTTTTTAAAGCGACGTGGAATAAAAATTGAAAAAGGAATCATTGATTATCCTGTAATTAGGGAACGTAAGGAAATAATTTTGACAAAAGAGGACGAAAATACATTGAAGGAAATTTTAATTGATATTGAAAAAATTTGTAAAAATGAAAAAGCTCCTCCTGTAATTAATGATAAAATTTGTAAAAAATGTGCATACTATGAATTTTGTTACATTTAAAATTAATAAAAAAATATCATAAAGAGAGGTATAAAATGGCAGAAAGTTATTTTATTTTTTCCAGCGGTGAATTAAAACGTAAAGATAATGTTATAAGAATAACAGCGCCAGATGGACGTTTTAAAGATATAAAAATAGAAGTTACAAGAGATATTTACTTATTTGGAGAAGTTTCATTAAATACAAAATGTTTAAATTACTTGGCACAGAATAAAATTCCTGTTCATATTTTTAATTATTATGGTTTTTACACTGGAACATTTTATCCAAAAGAATCAAATGTTTCTGGAAAACTATTCGTAAAGCAAGTTGAAAATTATACAGACAATGCCAAAAGAATTGAATTAGCACAATTAATAATAGATGCAGCAAGCACAAATATTTTGCGAAATTTAAGATATTATCAGGAACGAGGAAAAGATTTAGAATCCGTAATAACAGAAATTAAGGCACTGAAAAAAGGAATTTTTAGAACAAACGAAATTAATGAGTTAATGGGAATTGAAGGAAGTATCAGACGTACTTATTATACCGCATGGAATACAATTGTTAATCAAGAAATTGATTTTGAAAAAAGAGTAAAAAGACCGCCTGATAATATGATAAATACTATGATTTCTTTTTTGAACACATTAGTTTACACTGCCTGTCTGTCTGAAATATATGTTAGTCAGTTGAATCCTACAATAAGTTATTTACATAGTGTAGGAGAAAGAAGATTTTCATTATCGCTTGATATTGCCGAGGTATTTAAGCCTCTTTTGGCAGATAGAATTATTTTTTCTCTTTTAAATAAAAAAATGATAACAGAAAAAGATTTTTTCAAAGATTCAAATTATTTTTATATGAAAGAAAATGCACAGAAATTAATTTTAAAAACTTTTAACGAAAGATTAGAAACCTCAATAAAGCACAGAGATTTAAACCGAAAAGTTTCTTACCGGCATCTAATGCGTTTAGAAGCATACAAATTAGTAAAACATTTGCTAGAAGATAAAAAATACGAAGGATTTAAAATATGGTGGTAGTATGTATATAATTTTAGTTTATGACATCCTAACAGATGACAATGGCCCAAGAATTTCTCGAAATGTATTTAAAATTTGCAAAAAGTACTTAACAAATGTTCAAAAATCAGTATTTGAAGGAGAAATAACCCCAGTTTTATTAAAAAAATGAAATCTCGAACTAAAACGATACATTCGCAAAGACAAAGACTCATTAATAATTTTCAAATCACGTCAAGAAAAATGGCTAGAAAAAGAATTTTGGGGATTAGAAGACGACAAAACCTCAAATTTTTTTTAACAATCCCAGAAAAATCTGTCGATGTCCAATAACTAAAAAATCCCTGAATATTGACAGATTTCCTAAACCATTGATTTTTACAACTTTTTTTGATATTTTTATTTTAAAAATAAAAAATTATTACCAAAATTTTATAAAAAAATTGGGTATCGACAAAAATTGAAAAAAATGATATGATATTCAAAAAGAGTAATAATGGTTTGATTTTAATAGAACATTTTGTATTGTAAATTAAATTTATGAAAATTGGAAATACTAAAATAAATTTATTTTAATAGAACATTTTGTATTGTAAATCCCTGTATCGTTTCACATCTTCCAAATCTGTGAATAATTTTAATAGAACATTTTGTATTGTAAATTAAATTTATGAAAATTGGAAATACTAAAATAAATTTATTTTAATAGAACATTTTGTATTGTAAATCCCTGTATCGTTTCACATCTTCCAAATCTGTGAATAATTTTAATAGAACATTTTGTATTGTAAATTCATTAAAATAATATTGCCTACAATTATATATAGCTATTTTAATAGAACATTTTGTATTGTAAATATTTATAAACGATGGTGGTTTATTTTTTTAGTCGTAATTTTAATAGAACATTTTGTATTGTAAATCTCATTTGGCTTTGCAATAGTCACTATTGTCTCGTTATTTTAATAGAACATTTTGTATTGTAAATCATTATGACAAGGTTGAGAACATTACGGCATCAAACATTTTAATAGAACATTTTGTATTGTAAATTTGAAAGAAAAAACATTATAAAGAAACTCAATGCTAATTTTAATAGAACATTTTGTATTGTAAATTTTTATCTCATCTCCTTGATATATTTTAAGTTATGTATTTTAATAGAACATTTTGTATTGTAAATATATAACCAAAGCGGAGTGTGGTTTTTGTATCAAAAATTTTAATAGAACATTTTGTATTGTAAATTTGTAAGCAAGATTTACCCTACCTAGTAATTCGTTCATTTTAATAGAACATTTTGTATTGTAAATATTTATACATAAATGGAACAAACAATCTTGAAGGTGATTTTAATAGAACATTTTGTATTGTAAATACGATAGAGGAATAACGGATGATTTTCTTGATCTAAATTTTAATAGAACATTTTGTATTGTAAATTTGGAAGTGATATAAATTTTGAAGTATATTTTATTTATTTTAATAGAACATTTTGTATTGTAAATGTCCTTTAAATCTCTGTAAATTGCAGGAAACATTAAATTTTAATAGAACATTTTGTATTGTAAATCAGTTTACAATGGTATCACATTTTTTACAAAGAGAAATTTTAATAGAACATTTTGTATTGTAAATGGAAGACCAAATGCGCAATTTGACCCATTTGTGACAATTTTAATAGAACATTTTGTATTGTAAATTACTTTTTTTAATTTGTCAAATTTTAACAATATATTATTTTAATAGAACATTTTGTATTGTAAATTTTTCATAACGTGATAATGAAGATTCTGCATATTTTATTTTAATAGAACATTTTGTATTGTAAATTTGGACATTCGGAATTATGCACAGGCGGCATTAAGAATTTTAATAGAACATTTTGTATTGTAAATTTGGATTAATATGTTCCCGAGTTGTAAATGCCCCTCATTTTAATAGAACATTTTGTATTGTAAATTTTGCTGTTCCGTGATTTGTATTAGTAAGAGTCAAAATTTTAATAGCACAATTTGTAAATTTTAAAATATTAATATAGTAAAAACGGCTGCACTTTTATTAATAAAGTATGGCTATTTTTAGTTTACAAACGCTTTTTCTTGTTTATTTTATTTGAAATTCTAAGAAAAATAGGTTAGAATATAATGATAAAAAGAATATTAAAATTTAAATAAGGGGGAATGCGGATGAAAAAAAATGTAGCGGCATTTTTTGATATAGATGGAACAATTTACAGGGATTCTTTGCTGATTGAGCATTTTAAGATGCTTGTGCAGTATGAATATATTGATATGATGACTTGGGAAGGGAAGGTTAAGGAGAAATTTTCTAAGTGGGAAAACAGGACTGGGGATTATGACGACTATTTGGATGAGCTTGTGCAGACTTATATGGAGGCATTAAAGAATTTTAGCAAGGAGGATATGGATTTTATTGCTAAAAGAGTGATGAAACTCAAAGGAGACAAAGTTTACCGATATACACGTGAGAGGTTGAAATATCATAAGGAAAAAAATCATAAAGTTATAATTATCTCTGGGAGTCCAGATTTTCTAGTAAGTAAGATGGCTGAAAGATATGGTGTCAAAGATTACAGGGCATCTACTTATGAAGTTAATGAAAATGGGATTTTTACAGGAAAAGTGATACCGATGTGGGATGCCAAAAGTAAACAGAAGGCAATAGCGGATTTTTGTAAAATGTACGAAATAGACTTGACAAAATCGTACGCTTATGGAGATACAACTGGCGACTTGACAATGTTCAAAAATGTAGGAAACGCCATTGCCATAAATCCTGCCAAAAAATTGTTGCAGAAAATAAAGCGGGATAAGGAATTGAAGGAAAAAGTTATGATTGTTGTGGAAAGAAAAGATGTTATTTATAAATTAAGAGCAGATGTGGATATTATATAAATTTGTTTTCTATAAAAATCTTACAATTTCAGGAATATAATCCATAAATTTTATTTTTTTATAAAAATAATGAACTAAACTGATATTTTAATAAATGTGTTTTACAGAAAAATTTTACTAGAAATATGAAAGAGGTGGTTGATAATGCTGATAAATAATTTTAGTGGGATAAAACTTGAGTTTGATGGACTTTATTATGGGGGGAATTATGAAATTGAAATTTTTCCTGATGGGAGATTTTATTATTCATATATTGAAAATACATCAGTCGAGCTAAAAAAAGGCTCTTTTCAGATTAATCAAAAGGAAATTATGATTTTTGAGGAAATGATGGACTATTTTGAACTTTTGAAAAATCAAAGCAATTATATGATAAATGAGTTTAATTTTGGAAATGGAGTTCTTGTTATTCATAAAAATAACGGACGTGAGGAAAAAATTCGGCTTGGCAAGGAAATGATGTTTGAATACGCAAAGACATTAATTGATAAATATACAAAAAAATCAAAAAGACTTTTTCTGCTTGACACTTATTTGGAAGGGGCTAAATATATCAGAAATTTTGCAAATAAGATTAAGGATGAAGTACAGCTGGATTTATTTCGTGAATTTAACGGAATCTCATTAAATGCAGTGGCTGTGTACAATTCCAAAAAGGAAAAAGTTGGATATTTGCCAAAAAATCAAAGTGAAATTATTGCAAGAATGATTGATGCAGGGAAAAAGTTTGTTGCGGTATCGATTCCCTTCGATGAGGAGATAGCTTTAAAAATCTATCTTTTAGATTAATTAACAAAAAATTAAAAATTAATATTGACAAATGAATTTTTTTGATGTAAAATAATATCAGATAATTAAAATTAAATTAATTTAAAAATAGTGCTATTATTTAATTGTCAAAAATAAAACAGGGGGGGAATAATTATGGGATTCAGATTGAGCGTAAAAGGGCAGGAAAGTGAAATTTTACTTGATAAGGAAAGCATTCTGGATGTAAAATACATTTCTGAAACACCTGATGATTCAAATGCTAGAGCAACAGACTTGGGGGTAATTTTGGAAATTCGAGGCAAAATACTGGCAGCAGCAAACGGGGATGCAGAGGACGACACAAGAAAAGTTGCACAATGGTCATTAGTGCCGTCAGAAGCAAGTGATGCCTACAGACAAGCCAGCCTGGAAATCATTTCAGCAGGGCAGATGGTAAGAAAAATCGACATGACAAACGTATTTGTGGTTGATTATATTGAAGAATATGGAAATCAGGCTGGAACTGGAACTTTTTCACTAAAAATAAAACAGAAGAAGGAGAAAGTGAAGGAAGTGGCAATCGAAGGTGGATATGCAACACAGGAAGCATAAATTAGTAAATTAGAATTTTGAAAATTCTAAAAAATATCAGAAATATAAAAAACATTTTTGAACTTTGGGAAATTTTTGTAAGTAAAATTATATGAAAAAAATAATCTCTTTTTCTTGAAATTTATTTAAGACTGGAGGTTATTTTTTTTATAGAAAATTTTGTTATAGTAATATTAATCCTGTTTACATAGTGAATATTTACTAAATTTTGATTATTAGGGAATTAAAACTTCTTGTTTTTAATGGGGATGTTGGTATTAGGTTATTTTATTTAATAACGGTTTTTACTATTTTTATTGGAAAAGTTTGTAATAAATTTGTTATTTAAATGAGATTTAGTATGATAGCAGAATTACAAAATTAATATTTAGGGTGTATTATTAAATTAAGAAAAAATGCTTTGAGAAAAAATCTAAAAATGGTAAAATATACAAATATAAATGAATGTTAAAATTTAGAAAAAGAAAAGAGGAATAATTAAGTTGAAAAGAGCAGTTATATTGGATACGAGTGCGATTATGTATAGAAGCCATTTTGCACTGATGGGAATGAGAAATAGCAGCGGGATGTCTACTGGGGCGACATTTGGATTTATTAATACGCTGGAAAGCGTGATTAGAGAGTTTAGGCCTGATTATCTGGTGGCTTGCCTGGATGTGAAAAGGGACGAGTTGGAGAGAACTGGGGAGCTGGAAACGTATAAGGCACATAGGGAAAGTATGCCTGAAGAACTGGTTATGCAGATTGATACTATTATGAAGGTGTTGGATGGATATAGAATTCCGAAATATAAGAAGGCTGGGCAGGAAGCGGATGATGTGATTGCTACATTTGCTACCAAGTTTTCTAATGATGAAGATGAGCAGATTGAGGTTTTTGTAATAACTGGGGATAAGGATTTGGCACAGCTTGTAGATGGGAAAATTAACATTGCCTTGCTTGGAAAAGGGGATAAAAATTCTGCATTTAAACATATAAAGACTGATGAAGATGTAGTTGAATATTTGGGAGTTACACCTGATAAGATACCTGATTTGTTTGGGCTTATGGGGGATAAGTCGGATGGGATTCCAGGAGTTACTGGGATTGGGCCTAAAAATGGGGTAAAACTTATTACAACTTATGGAAATCTGGAAGGAATTTATGAAAATATTGACGAAATAAAAGGGAAACAGAAGGAAAAATTACTGACTGACAAGGAAAATGCCTTTATAAGTCGGGAACTTGCAACTGTGAAGCGAGAACTTGATATTGAATATGATAAAAATAAATTGAAATTTGAGGAAAAAGATTTTGACAGTCTTTTAAAACTTTATGAGGAGCTTGATTTTAAAAGATTTTCTAAAGCTGTTGAAGAAGAAAAGGAAAGATTCTTACAAAGTGGAAATCAAAAGGAGCTTACAGAAAAAGAGAAGTTAGTTTTAGAAAAAAATAAAAAAATCGCTGAAGAAAAATTGGAAAAAGAGAGATTTGAAAGAGAAAAAGTTGAAAAGCAGGAATTGGAATATGATAAGAAAAATCCGATTTTTGATGGAATTTCACATTTTTATGAGCATGTGGAGTACGAACATAATTCAGAAATAGACAAAAAAATTGATGAAATTCAAGTTTTAAAAGAAAAATTGGCAATAGAATATGAGACCCAGAAGAAAAAGGCAGAAGAGATTGCGTTAGAAAATCAGAAAACTGAAAAAACTAAGAAAATTAAAGATGAAAAAGTGTATTTTGAGAAAAATTATGGAAAAGTTATTAGTTGGAATAATGCTTATTCTGTGATTGAGAAAATGGATAAAAAAGTGGCTATTTTTGAAAATATGCTTGGACTTTCCATTTGTGATGAAAAAATGAATATTGTGCTTTTGGACAGCGAGCTTCAGTATATTTTGCAAAATGGGAATCAAAAAAATGCAGAGTCTGGAGTACAGATTAATTTGTTTAGTTTAAGTGATAATGCTAATGAGCAAAAAGATAATAAAAAAAATATTGAGAATATTTATAAATTATTGAGCAAGAAAGAAATTATTGCCTATAATGTGAAAGAGTATATGAAAAATGGGGAAAGTGAGTATTTTGGATATTCTGTTGGCGGTAAAACTTATGGGATAAATGAGGATAGGTTCGGAATAAAATGTACTGAATATTTTGATATTTTGCTTGCAAGATATGTACTTGGGACAGAAAGTTTGCAGGAAATTGAAGAAATAATACTTGATGAGTTTGGTGTTGAGATTGCAACTTTTGAGGAACAGTTTAAGAAGGAACGAAGAAAGAAGGATTTTAGCGATGTTTCCGATGATGTGATTTGTGAGTTTTTATCAAAGAGGACGTTTTTTATTTATAAATTGGAAACAATTTTTAGAAATAGATTACAAAATGAGCAGTTTTTAAATATATTTGATAAGCTGGAAAGTCGATTAATACCAGTATTGGCACAAATGGAAGAAACTGGAATAAAAATTGATAAAAGATATTTCAGTGAATTTCAGAATGAGCTGGAAGAAAAGATAAATATGCTTCAAAGTGATATTTATAAACTTGCTGATGGAGAATTTAATATTGATTCGCCACAACAATTAGGGGAAGTTTTGTTTGAAAAATTGCAGATTCCATCAGGTAAAAAGACAAAAACTGGATATTCAACAAATGTGGAAGTTCTGGAAATGATTGCAAACAATGGAGAATTGACAGAAGACAAACGGATGATTGGGAAAAAGTTGCTAGAATACAGGGCTTATAAGAAATTATTGTCAACATACATTGAGCCAATTCCAAAACTGGTGGATAAAGAGGACAGGATTCATACGACTTTTAACCAAAATGGGACATCTACTGGACGGCTTTCGTCAGCAAATCCAAATTTACAGAATATTCCTGTGAGAACAGATGATGGAATAAGGATACGTACAGGTTTTGTATCAAAAGAAGGACATAGTTTGATTTCATTTGACTATTCACAAATTGAATTGAGAGTTTTGGCTGAATTGTCAAAAGATAGGCATTTAGTACAGGCGTATCAGGATAATCAGGATTTACATAACTTGACGGCAAGAAAGATATTTTTCAAAACCGAAGAAGATGAGATTTCACGGCATGAGAGAAGTATTGCAAAAGTAATTAATTTTAGTATTCTGTATGGAAAAACTCCGTTTGGACTATCGAAGGAACTAGGGATTACAGTTCAAGAGGCTTCTCAATATATCACAACATATTTTGAGGAATATCCGAGAGTCAGAAAATTTTTGGATATTGTGACAGAAACGGCTAAACTTCACGGTTTTGTGGAAACTTTTTACGGTACGAGAAGATACATTAGCGGAATTAATGCTACAAATAAGAATGTACAGGCACAGGCTGTGAGAATGGCGGTAAATACTGTCGTTCAGGGAACAGCAGCAAATATTATAAAAAAAGTTATGATTGAACTTCATGAGGAATTTAAAAATGATGAAAATATCAAAATGCTTCTTCAAGTTCACGATGAACTGATTTTTGAAGTTCGTGATGAATTTGCTAAGGAATATATGAAAAAAATTGAAAAAATTATGGAAAATACGGTTAAATTTAAGAAAGTTCCGTTAAAAGCTAATGGAAGTGTGGCTAAAAATTGGGGATTATTAAAGTAATAATATATTTTATATATGATAGAAATATATATTATATATTTGACTAATTGTTTTGAAATTGTTAGAATAATACTATATAAGGAAGGAATCAGAACAAAAAATGGCACAAATAAGAAAACTCGAAAATTATTTAAAGGGACTAAAAGACGGTACTGGAATCGGAATTGCCTATATTCCCTTTGGAGTTGCAATTGGACTGATTTCAGCTAAAAGTTTTTCTCAAATTTTGCCAATGATTGGGCTTACATCGTTTGGAATGTATGCAGGAGGGGCTCATTCATTACTGTTAAAGGTGCTTTATGTGATGAAATCGCCTCCAGTTGAAGTAATTTTATCAATTGCTCTCATAAATTTAAGATATTTATTGTTAAATATCGTTATTTTTAGACAGCTTGGTGAAAAGACTCCTATTTTTCAGAAATTTCTGGTAGGTGTGGGGCTTACTGATGAAACGGTAACATATCTGACATTGAAAAAGGCAACAAATGCGTGGTATATGATGGGAGTAAATACAATTCCATATTTTTGCTACTGTTTTGGTACAATTTTTGGAGCGATATTTGGTGAAAAATTGCCAGAATCACTTATGACAAGTATGAATTTTGTGCTTTATTCAATATTTTTCAGTATGTTAATAATGGCTTTAAGCCAAAATTTTAAATATATAAGAATTGTTTTGCTGGCACTTATTATAAAAATGGCATTTACATTTTTACCAATTTTAAATAAGATAAGTTCAGGATGGGTTATGATTTTGACAATGTTTTTAGCAAGTTTTATATACGCACAGCTTTATTATAATGAAAATTCTGAAAAGAAGGAAAACGATGAAATTGATAAAGAGAAAGGAAGTGATAAGATTGAATTATAACGAAAATTTAGGGATTTTAACAATGATTTTGATGACACTCATAATCATGACGGTAATACTGAGGACATTGCCAATATTTGTAAAAATTCCAGAAAACAACCTAAAAGTTAATAAGTTCTTTGAAGCGCTTCCTTATACAGTACTGACAGTATTAGTATTTCCAGATATTTTCACTTCTACTGGAAGTACAAATTTTGACATAATAAGAGTTTTGATCGGAATGGCAATCGTGGCATATTTAACTTTTAGGAAGACAAATCTGGGAATAATAATAATTGTTTCTATTGCAGTGATATATTTTTTAGGAATGTTAAAAGGAAGTTTTTAAATAAAAATAGAAAAATTTTAAAGAAATATAAATTAAAATTGATATTTAAAAAGGATTTTTATGAGTTTAGATAATTATAAAAAATTTTTAGGACAAAAAATACATGTAAAGATGGATAGAAAAATGGGAGAAAGACATCCTAAATATAATTTTATATATCCAGTAAATTATGGATATATTCCAAATACTATTAGTGAAGATGGAGAAGAAATAGATGTGTATATTTTGGGAGTTTTTGAACCTGTTGATGAATTTTGTGGAATATGTAGAGCTATTGTGTATAGGTATGATGATGAAGAGAATAAACTTATAGTAATTCCAGATGGGAAAAATTATACAGTTTCCCAAATGGAAGTACTGGTTGAGTTTCAGGAACGTTTTTTCAAACATAAAATTTTAACTGAATAATAATTAAAATTATTTTTTATTTAACAACAGTCAATTTATTATTTTCAATTTTTATATCCTTTATCATTTGAAATTTTTCAATTCCTGATAAATTCAAAATTTCTTTTTTTTCAAGCTGACTAAAAGCATAATTTAACCCTGTTCTGATAATAGGTTTTTTATCAAGATCAATTTCTTTATTTTCTTTTGTCAGTTTTACAATTTGGAAATCTTCGAGATAAAGGTTTGATTTCATTGGATCATAACGAATGTCAGTTGCAAAGGTCATTGTTCCGCTAATCTGATCATTTAATGCATCATTTAGGTATTCTGCTTCAATAATTAACTTATCATTCTCAAAATGTACTTTTGGATTAAATAGTTTAATTTTTCCAAGAGGGTAGGATTTTTCTATTGGAAATTTGGAAGCGACAGCACTTTTTACCATAGAATCTGGAATTTTTAACTGGTTTTGAGTGTAAATGTAGTAACCTAAGCCTGCAATTAATACAATAATTGGAAAAAATAAAAATTTAAATAATTTCATAGTTGCAAACTCCTTTTCAAATTATGTTCTGTTTTGGAAATTTTACTAGATTTATAAATATTATTTCCAAAATCAAGTAACTATATCATTTAATTATTTAAAAAGATTTTGAAAAAATATTTAATCTTCTTTGAATGGGATAAATAGAAGAAAAGCAGTGAATCAGATAATAAAATAAAAAATTTTTATTGAAAAACCTATAAATATTAGGTATAATAATACTATAATAACTAAAATATAAGGAGGATATGAACAAAATTAAAGTTCATTAAATATAATGGAAGAATTGGAAAAAACACGAAAAATAGTAAAAACA
Organism: Leptotrichia sp. oral taxon 223; assembly: GCF_013394795.1. Taxonomy (NCBI): domain Bacteria; kingdom Fusobacteriati; phylum Fusobacteriota; class Fusobacteriia; order Fusobacteriales; family Leptotrichiaceae; genus Leptotrichia; species Leptotrichia sp. oral taxon 223. Next base: position 210,361 of record NZ_JABXYU010000004.1, on the reverse strand, counting down.
TCATTTTTTATAGCAGTTGTAACAGTTGCAGCGCTCCTTGCGTTTCCATATGATATGAAACCGAAAGAGTGGGAAATTTATGCAGGCAGCTATTTTGTGACTACGTTAGGACTTACAGTGGGAGGAGCTGCTATTGGTATTCTTTTTGGAATGCTGTTGGCATTTTTTAAATTTCAAAAGACAAAAAGTGAAACTGTTAATATGATAAAAGATGTTGTTATTGATGAATATGTTGATATAATGCGTGGTACACCAATGGTTCTACAGCTTTTGACATTATCTTTTGTAGTTGTGATATTTAATAATTACTGGATTGCATTAATTGCTTTAGGACTTAATAGTGCGGCTTATGTGGAGGAGACAATTCGCTCTGGGATTGAAAGTATAGACAAGGGGCAGATGGAAGCTGCAAGAGCGACTGGTATGCCTTATAGAATGGCAATGAACGAAATTATAATGCCACAAGCAATAAAAAATATTTTACCAGCACTTTTAAATGAATTTATAAACTTGTTTAAGGAAACAGCTGTTGTAGGATATATTAGTGTTGTAGACATTACAATGAACAGTAAAAGTTTACAAGCTGTGTATTATAGTGTAAAACCAATATTGTTTACTGGTTTGGTTTATTATATCAGCGTAAAATTATTCTCATTTATTGGGAAACGATTGGAGATGAGATTAAAGGAAAATGATTAAGATAAAAAATTTGAAGAAGAAATATGGAGAATTGGAAGTGCTAAAAGGAATTAGCACTGAAATCAAAGAAGGTGAGGTAATTTCAATTATAGGGCCTTCTGGAAGTGGGAAATCAACATTTTTACGTTGTATAAATAGACTTGAGGAGCCTACATCTGGAGAAATTACAATAAATGATAAAAATATTTTGGAACGTGGAGTGGATATAAACAAAATTCGTGAAGAAGTTGGAATGGTGTTTCAGCACTTTAATTTATATCCTCACAAAACAGTGATGGAAAATATTACTTTAGGGCCAATTAGGCTAAAAAAAATGTCAAAAGACGAAGCAGAAAAATTGGCAATGGAATTACTTGAAAAAGTAGGGCTTTCTGATAAAAGAGATGTTTACCCAAATAAACTGTCTGGCGGGCAGAAACAAAGAGTTGCTATTGCAAGGGCATTGGCAATGAATCCTAAGGTGATTCTATTTGATGAGCCGACATCGGCACTTGATCCCGAAATGATAGGGGAAGTTCTGGAAGTAATGAGAGAACTTGCAAATGCTGGCATGACGATGATTGTAGTAACACATGAAATGGGATTTGCTAGAAATGTTGCAAATAGAGTGTTTTTTATGGATGAGGGATATATTTTGGAAGATGCGAAGCCGCAGGATTTATTTGACAATCCAAAATCAGAAAGAGCAAGGATATTTTTAGATAAAGTGTTAAATCATTAAAATAATAAAAATATATTGACTTAGGCTGTATAGTGGAAAGGCGGTACAGAGATGAAAAAATTATTAATAGTAATTATGATGGCGATATTCGGGATAGTGTCATGTGGGAATAAAACCGAAGCAAAGCAAGATACGAAAAAACTTGTTGTGGGGACAGATGGAGTATTTCCTCCGTTTGGGTATATGGAAAATGGTGAATTAGTAGGATTTGACATTGATTTGATAAAACAGATTGGGAAGGATTTGGGATATGAAATTGAAATGAAAGTTCAGCCATTTGACGCTCTTATACCGTCACTTAAGACTGGAAAGCTGGATGCGATTATTTCTGGAATGAGTGCAACTGAAGAAAGAAAAAAATCAGTTGACTTTACAGATGAATATTTTAAATCAACACAGGTTTATTTGAGAAAAAAAGGGAATACGGCAGTAAATTCTAAAGAAAGCCTGGCTGGAAAAAAAGTTGGAGTACAGCTCGGGACAATTCAGGAATTAGAAGCTAAAAAAATACAAAATGCAAATGTTGTAGCAAATGATGCAACTGTTAATCTGATTCTAGACTTGAAAAGCGGAAAAAGTGATGCTGTAATACTGGAAAATATTGTTGCAATGGAATTTATGAAAAAAAATCCCGAGATAGAGATTTTTTATGAGGAAAAATTGCCGTATGGAATGGCAATTGCATTTGATAAAGGAAAACATTCGGAACTTATTAAACAGATAAATGAAGAACTGAAAAAATTGCAGGAAAATGGTAAATATGCAGAATTAATCAAGAAATATGGATTGGAAACAAATAAAAATTAAATAATAAAAAATAGAAAGCGAGGAAAATTATGAAAAAAGTATTTTTAATATTGACATTAGTAATTTTTGGAATTATGTCGTGTGGAAAAAAAGATAGCGGGCAGAAAAAATTAAGAGTAGGGCTAAATGCAGTTTTCGCTCCGTTTGAATATATTGAAAATGGTCAAATTACGGGATTTGATGTGGATATGATAAATGAAATTGGAAAAAATCTCGGATATGAAATTGAAATTGTGGATCAGTCGTTTGACGGGTTGATTCCAGCATTAAAGGCAGGGAAAATTGATATTATCGTTTCTGGAATGAGTTCGACTGAGGAAAGAAAAAAATCAGTTGATTTTACAGATGATTATTTTGTTTCCAAAGAAACTTACTTGAGAAAGAAAGGTAACACTGCGGTTACGCCAACCACTTTGAGCGGCAAGAAAATTGGAGTGCAGTTGGGGACAATTCAAGAAATGGAAGCAAAAACTATTAATGGAGCGACTGTTGTACCGAATGAAAGCACTGTAAACACAATTTTAGATTTAAAGGCAGGAAAAATTGATGCAATTATCCTGGAAAAGGCAGTGGCTGAAGAATATATGAAGAAAAATCCTGAAATGGAAATTTTTGACGAAAAGCCAGCTGCGATTGGAATGGCAATGGCTATAGACAAAGGTAAAAATCCTGAATTAATAAAACAAATAAATGCTGAATTGAAAAAAATGAGAGAAAATGGAAAATATAACGAATTAATTAAAAAATATGGTTTAGAAAAAAATCAAAAATAAAATACTTTACTTGAAAAGGGAGGAAGAATAAATCATGAAAAGGCCAACATTAGTTGCAGTTTCTTCAATGGTAGCAATGGCGGTACCGATGGTATCTGAAAAAATGACTACTTCCGATATGAGAAAAGATATAATTCGTGCAAATGTGGCAGATATACAACAGGATGTAAAAAATGATGTTCCTACGCTAGATACACCAAATCCTGAAAAAATGGCGGAGGCAGCATCAGATAATCCAGATTTAATCACAGTTACCTTGACACAGGACGGTACTGGAACACAAATTGTTAATAAAAAAACTCAAACGCCAGAACAAAATCAGCAAATATCTCCATCTGCTCCTCAGCAGGAGCCAGCAGAAACACCAATACAGTCTAAACAGTTATCTTCTGATATTCAGAAAAGTCCGATTAATAATCCAGAAAGGGTACAAATTTCAAAATCGGAAATAATAACGTTGAGAACAAATGATCTGAGCTTTCATAAAAATAGTGTTGACGTACGCAAGGAAGCATATCCTGTTTTACGTGATATAAAGGATTATATTGAAAGAAATGATTTTCTTGTATCAATAATTGGATATACGGATACAAGCGGCGCCTCTTCATATAATAAAAGATTATCTCTTAGGAGAGCTGAAAAAGTGAGTTCAAAATTGATAGAATTAGGGCTTTCCAAAGACAGAGTCTTGGACTTGGTAGGACGTGGAGAAAGCAATCCAATCAGGACAAATGACACAGAAGAAGGAAGAGAAGGGAATCGAAGGGTAGAATTCAGATTTGTGAAAAAAGGGCAAGTATAATGAGTTAACTTAATAATTTGTTATGGGGGATTATTTCTAATTTAACTGAGATAATCCCCTTTTAGGTTTGTATAAATAGTTATTGCGGACAGAATTAAATAAAACTTAGGCTAAAATAAATTTTTGGTATTAAAAAATATTAATAATAGAATTTTGAAACAGAAGGGATAAATAAAGAATGATAAAATTAATTGCAATTGACATGGATGGGACTTTGTTAAATGATAAAAAGCATATTGAAAAAGCACAAAAGGAAGCAATTCACGAAGCAATAGAAGATGGCATAAAGATTGTATTGTGTACAGGCAGACCTTTATATGGGATTTTACCGTTTTATAAAGAACTTGGATTGCAGAAGCTGGATCAGGAAGGATATGTTATTTTAAATAACGGATGTTCAGTTCATAAAACAAAGGACTGGGAACTGATAAAATGTGCAGAGATTACACCCGACGATATGGAATATTTATATAAATTTTCTGAAAAATATGACATAAACTTTACATTAGTTGATGAAATGCATTATTTTAATATTGGCAGAAAACCGACTAAAGAGCTTGTTATGGATGCCCAGTTTGTATTCTCTGACATTACGAATATAACTTTGGAAGAAGCAAAAAGTGGAAAATATAAAATAGTTAAAGCTATGTTTTTAGGAAATCCAGAAGATATGAAAAAATTTCAGAAAGAATATGAAGACATATTAAAAGAGAGATATGAAGGCGTATTAAGTCAGCCATACGTTTATGAAATATTGCCAAAAGGGAATAATAAAGGAACTGGATTAAAGGCTTTGGCGGAAAAGTTGGGAATAAAGCAGGAAGAGGTAATGGCAATCGGGGATGGAAACAACGATGTGGAAATGCTCGAATATGCAACTTATGGTGTTGCAATGGGAAATGCTTCCGAATTAGCAAGAAACGCCGCTAAATATACAACTGACACTAATGAAAATGATGGAGTGGCAAAAGCAATTAGAAAATATGCTTTAAATAAGTTATAGTTATTATACAGGGAATTGTAAAAGTAAAAGAAATAAAGATTGAATAACAGCAGTATTTATAATTACAAGAGGTTAAAATTTTTTGTCTGAAAGTGGAGAAAACAAGAAAAATAGAATTATAAAAATGCTATATTTATTTAGATTTTTTGATTTTTACAAATGACTAAAATAAAAATAGACAAGGAGGCAGAATGAGAACACTGTTACTGCTACGTGGGACAGTCGGAAGCGGGAAGAGTACCTTTATTAAGAAAAATAATTTGGAGCCATACACTCTTGAGGCTGATAAATTTAGGCTTTTAATTTCCAATCCTAAATTAACAAAATTTGGGGATTTTGAGATTTCGCAGAAAAATGACAGGCTGGCTTGGGAAATGCTTTTTAACTGTTTGGAAGAAAGAATGAAAAAGGGAGAATTTACAGTTGTTGATGCGACACATACTACAAAAAGGGCAATGAATTCCTACAAGGCTCTTGCAGACAAGTATAAATATACAATTTATTATTACCAGCTTGATACACCGCTTGAAGAGTGTATTGAAAATAATAAAAAGAGAGAAAGCTATAAGCAGGTTGATGAGAATGTTATAGGCAGAATGTTTAGGAATATTCAGAATGAAAAACTTTCAGGAAGTTTTAAAAGAATTTTTGACATAAATGAAATTATAAATTTTTATGTTGCTGATGTGACGGGAAAATATGATAAAGTTCGGATAATTGGGGATATTCATTCATGCTTTACAGCGATTTCTGAAATTGTGAAAGATTTTGATAAAAATACCTTGTATGTATTTTTAGGAGATTTCTTGGACAGAGGAATTGAGCATAAACAGACGCTTTCATTGATACTGGAATTGTACAATCGTGAAAATGTTATAATGATTGAAGGGAATCATGAAATTCACTTGGAAAATTTTGCCAATGATTTTAAAATTAACTCAAAGGAATTTTTAAATGTAACTTTGCCAGCAATTTTGGAAAATGAAAAAAATATTGATAGTTTTAAAAGGGAAATTCGTAAATTTTATAAAAAATTAAGACAATGTTATGCTTTTAAATTTTACAATCATAAAATTCTTTGTACACACGCAGGGCTGTCTTTTGTACCTAATTTAGCACTTGTGTCGACTAACGAAATGATAAACGGTGTTGGAAGCTTTGAAACCGAAATTGGAGAATTTTATGAGGAAAATTATTTGAAGGGAAAATGTCAGGATTTTGTACAGGTTCATGGGCATAGAGGTGTAAATTCGACTGAGCATTCAATTTGCCTGGAAGGGGAAGTTGAATTTGGAGGAGAATTAAAGTATTTAGATGTAATGCCTGATGAAATTTTACAAAAATCTGCTATAAATACAGTTTATGACAAAGACTATTTACAGCACGAACTGGAAAAGGCAAAAGAAAACAAGCAGATAAATTTGACGGCAGATGAAGATGTGAATAAACTAATTGTAAGTAAATTAATCAGTGTCAAAAATACAAAGCCGCACTTGTATTCGTTAAATTTTGGAAGAAATGTGTTTAGAAAAAAGTTGTGGAATGATTCGACAATCAAGGCACGTGGATTATTTGTGGATGCAGAAACTGGGAAAGTGAGAATAAGAAGCTATAACAAGTTCTTTAATTATGGCGAAAATAAATATTCTACGAGAGAATATATTGAAAACAACATAGTTTACCCAGTTACAGCCTACGAAAAATACAACGGATTCTTAGGAATACTTTCAGTTATTGATGAAAAATTTGTATTTGCAACAAAAAGTGTGACAAATGGAACGCACGTCAAATATTTTGAAACTCTTTTTGAAAAGGCAAGTGAAAAGATGAAAAATGAGATTTTTAGAATTTGCAGCGAAAATGATGTTTCCATCGTATTTGAGGTGGTTTCAAATGAAGACAGGCACATAGTTGATTATTTTGGAAAGGAACGTCTTTTTATCCTGGATGTTATTGACAACACTTTATTTATAAACGGTGTGCATGTGGACAACAATTTTAGTGAAAGATTTTTAAAAGAGCTGAATTTTGATGATGATGTTATTAAAATGAAAAAGGAAATCAAAAAATGCAATAACTTTGACAAAATAATTAACTTAATGGAAAATTACGATAATTTTGAAAATGCTGAAGGTGTTGTATTTTGCGGTAAAAATGGATTTATGTTTAAATATAAGGCAAAACATTACAGTCTGTGGAAAAAACGGCGTGGAATTCTGGAATTTTATAAAAAAGATTTTAATAAAGCAAAACTTGCTGTAAGATATAAGGACGAACAGGAGTTTATTGAATGGCTTACTGGACTTGATAATGATAAAGTTGAAAATGCGCATATTATTGACTTAATGAATGAATATGAGAAGAAAAAATAATTAATAATAAAAGCGGCTTCACATTCCTTATCCAATTTTTCCTGAATTTTATCTTTATTTTGGTAAATGCTCTTTTCATTCAAAAATGACTTTCTTAATTAAACTATACTGAAATAAGCGGAAAAATGTAAAAAAGATGAAATTTTTAAAAAGGATGTGTAAATTACTCCAGAATAAAGTAAAAATGTCAAAAAAATAAAATAAACCCCTTGAATAATTTCAAAAAGTGAAGTACAATATAGTGAGTAACAAAACTTTTTAGAAATATTAAAAAATTTAGGAGGTAATGAAATGGGGACACCGCATATTGGAGCAAATAGAGGAGATGTTGCAGAAACTATATTATTGCCAGGGGATCCGCTTAGGGCAAAATATATTGCAGAAACATTTTTGGAAGATGTTGTTCAGTATAACAATGTTAGAGGAATGCTAGGGTTTACAGGAACTTATAAAGGGAAAAAAATATCTGTGCAAGGAACTGGAATGGGAGTACCTTCGATTGGGATTTATTCACATGAGCTGATAACTGAATTTGGAGTAAAAAATTTGATTAGAATCGGAACTGCTGGTTCTTATCAGGAAGATGTAAAAATTAGAGATGTTGTTATTGCAATGTCAGCTTCAACTGACTCTGCTATTAACAAATTGAGATTTAATGGAGCAGATTATGCGCCTACAGCAAGTCCAAAATTACTTTTCAAGGCTTATGAAGTTGGTAAAGCAAAAGGATTGAATGTAAAGGCTGGAAATATATTTACAAGTGATACTTTTTACGGAGAAGATCCTAATGCTTGGAAAAAATGGGCTGAATTTGGAGTATTGTGTGTAGATATGGAAACAGCTCAACTTTATACAACTGCTGCAAAATTAGGAGTAAACGCCTTGACATTGCTTACAATCAGTGATTCATTCATTACTCATGAGGTTACAAGCGCTGAGGAAAGACAGACAAGTTTTAATGACATGATAGAAGTGGCCTTGGAAACAGCGATACAATTATAAAAATAATTAAGGAAAATAACTAGGGGAGAAAAAATAGTGGAATTTTACAAAAGATTAGTTATAAAGATTCTGGAATGCAGTTCAGTCGGTTCTGATAATAGAATTTTGAAAAAGCTGAAAAGCGGATACGATTTGACACAAAAGGAAATGGTGGAACTGGAAGAGCTGCTGGAAAATATTTTATGACATGAAAATGTTTAGTAATCTATATTCTCAAAAGCAAGGGGCTTGTCCCCTTGTTATTAATTTATTTATAGAAAGGAAAACAGAATGAAAATAGAAAATTTATATCCTGAAAAAGTTTTTCAGTATTTTAGTGAAATATCAAAAATACCGAGAGGTTCGGGAAAAGAAAAAAAAATTAGTGACTGGATTGTACAATTTGCAAAGGAAAGAAATCTGGAAGCTATTCAGGACAAGGCATTGAATGTATTAATAAGAAAGCCAGCAACAGCAGGGTATGAAGAATATTCGCCACTTATCCTGCAGGGGCATATGGATATGGTTTGGGAAAAAAATAAAAATACAGAGTTTGACTTTGAAACACAGGGAATTGAGCTTGTTGTGGAAGGTGGATATTTGAAAGCAAATGGAACGACACTTGGAGCGGATAATGGAATTGCTGTGGCTTATGCACTTGCGATACTTGACAGTAATGACTTGAAACATCCAGCACTTGAAATTATTATCACAACTGACGAAGAGGACGGAATGAGCGGAGTTAATAACCTTGACTTTGGGATTTTTTCTGGAAAGACACTTATAAACTTGGATACTGAAGAATACGGACAAGTTTATGTAAGCAGTGCAGGTGGTGCGAGAATCTTTAATGAGTTTAACTTTGATGCAGAAAAGCTCGAAGATGATGACACTGTGATAAGTGTTGATGTGAAAAGGCTTCTAGGTGGACATTCAGGAGCTGAAATTCATTTAGGATTAGGGAATTCAAATAAAATTTTGGCAGAAGTTCTGAATCACTTAAATAAAAAATACACTCTTGCAATAATGGACATTGACGGTGGGGAAAAGACTAATGCGATACCAAGAGAGGCAGTGGCGTTGCTGGCTGTGAAACTTGAGGATGAAAAAGTCAGCGATTTTGAAAGATTGGCAAAACTGGCTTTTGAAAATATAACAAAAGATTTTAAAATTATTGACAAAAATCCAGTTATTGAAGTGAAGGAAGTTAAAAAAGAGAAACTGAAAAATGAAGGGAAATTGTCAATTTCTAATACAAATGCCGTTATTTTATTCTTGCATGAATTTCCAAATGGAGTTATTTCGATGAGCAAGGATATCGAAGGGCTTGTGGAAACTTCAATAAATCTTGGAGTTATAAAAACTGAAAATGAAGATGGGAAAATTGCAATAAAAACTCAGGCATTGCCAAGAAGTTCGGTGAATAAATCGCTTGAAAGGTTATTAAATGATGTAAAGGAACTTTCTGAAAAATATGAAGTGGCAGTAAAAATAAATTCTCCATATCCATCTTGGGAATACCGAAAAGACTCAAAAATTCGTGATATTGTAGTAAATTCATTTAAGAAAATAACAGGGAAGGATCCTGAAATTAAGGCAATTCACGCTGGACTGGAATGTGGAATTTTTGATAACAATATGGAAAACATCGATATTGTTTCAATCGGGCCTAATATTTATGGTGCTCACACTCCAGAAGAAAGAATGGAAATAGAGTCAGTTGGAAAAACTTGGAAATTACTGCTAAAAGTTATGGAAGATTATAATATTAAATAAAAATAAAAAATCAGAAGGAAATATTAAATGAAAAAAGAGCCAAATAAACAAAAAGAAAAACTGAAAATAAACGAAATTATAGTAGTCGAAGGGCGAGATGACATAACAGCCATAAAACGAGTTGTAGATGCACATATTATTGCCTTAAACGGCTTTTCCGCATTATCTAAAAAAACAATAAATAAAATAGTTGAACTGTCAAAAAATAACGATTTAATTTTATTTACAGATCCTGATTTTGCAGGAAAAAAAATTCGTGACATATTAAAAAGATATATTCCGAATATAAAGCACGCTTTCGTGAGTCAAAGAGATGCAACTAAAAATGATAATATCGGAGTGGAAAATGCTAATGACAAAGTAATTTTAGAGGCTTTGAAAAATGTTATTACAGCTAATCAAGATGGTGAAAATAGATTTAATATTAGTGATTTGATTGATAATGGATTTGTTTTGGGAAGTAATGCAAAGGAACGTAGAATAATGCTTGGAGATATTTTAAAAATTGGCTATTATAATGCAAAACAGCTTTTGAAGGCTCTTAATTCATTTAATATTTCAAAAGAACAGTTTGAGGAAGCTGTTGAAGAAATAAATAGTTTATCCCGATAATTAAAATTCGAGAAGCAGGGTTGTAAGGGCATGGCGTCTAGTGCCCTTACGATAAAAAAAATCAAATATGAATAAAATTTTATAAATAATTATTTAGCTGATTTTTTATAAGGACAACTAATTAAATGGTCATCAACTATTCCGATTGCCTGTAAGAAAGAATAAATGATTGTAGATCCAACAAATTTAAAGCCACGTTTTTTCAAATCTTTACTAATTTTATCCGATAATTCAGTAGTAGCAGGCACTTCTGATATGTCTTTCCAGCTATTTATAATTTGCTTATTATCTGTAAAATTCCAGATGTACTTGTCAAATGAGCCAAATTCCTTTTGTACTTCCATGAATGCAAGGGCGTTTTTAACAGAAGCAGCTATTTTTAATTTATTTCTAACAATCCCTTTATTTTCAGATAGTTCAGCCAACTTGTTTTCATCATATTTTGCAATTTTTTTATAATCAAAATTATCAAAAGCACTTCTAAAATTCTCTCTTTTATTCAAAATAAGATTCCAGCTAAGTCCAGCCTGAAAGCCCTCCAATATTAGCATTTCAAAAATATAACTGTCATCGTGGGAAGGCACTCCCCATTCAGTATCGTGGTAGGCAATGTCATTTTCAGATTTTGCCCACGGACATCTAGTATTTTTCATATTTTAAGCCTTTCAATTATTTTAGTTATTATAAGTAAAATTATTTTAAATTTTAAGTACATTATTAGGATTTAGCGTATTTTAAATATTCATTTATAAATAAGTCGATATCTCCATCCATAACTTTTTCCACATTTCCTTCTTCTGCCTTTGTCCTATGATCCTTTACCATTTTGTAAGGTTGGAAGACATATGAACGGATTTGGCTTCCCCATTCGATTTTTGATTCGGTTCCTTTTAATTCTGCCATTTCCTTTTCACGCTTTTCTAATTCCAGCTCGAATAATTTGGATTTTAAGATTTTCATTGCAGTTTCACGGTTTTTTAGCTGTGAACGTTCGTTTTGGCAGGTAACTACTGTATTTGTTGGAATATGTGTGATTCTTACAGCTGAGTCTGTTGTGTTTACATGCTGCCCTCCAGCACCGCTTGCCCTGTAAGTGTCAATTTTCAAGTCTTCTGTGTGAATATCTATTTCAACGTCATCTTCTATTTCTGGGGTAACATTTACTGCGGCAAATGAAGTATGGCGTCTGGCATTCGAGTCAAACGGGGAAATTCTGACAAGTCTATGTACGCCTTTTTCCCCTTTTAGATATCCATAAGCGTAATTTCCCTTTATATTTAGTGTTATACTTTTTATTCCAGCTTCTTCTCCAGCTAGGCTGTCAAGAATTTCAACTTTGAAATTATGCCGGTTTGCCCACCTGTCGTACATTCTGTAAAGCATTTCAGCCCAGTCACATGCCTCGGTTCCGCCAGCTCCCGAATTTATCGTAAGAATAGCATTATTTATGTCGTATTCCTCATCCAGAAGCAATTTTGTCTTAAAATTATCAATTTCATTCTTTAAATCCTGTGCCTTCTGCTCAAGTTCATTTGCAAATGAATTGTCCCCCATCTCAATAAATTCAATGATTGTAGAAACATCTTCAAAAAGCCCGTTTAAATTAGTATATTCTTCAAGCAGCTTTTTTTTCGTACTGATATTTTTCAATATTTCCTGACTATTCTTATTATTCCAAAAATCTGCCTCAAACGTCTTTTTTTCCAAGTTATCAATTTCATTTTTTAAATTTTCAATGTCAAAGATGCCTCCTGATTTCTTCAATATTAGTTTCATTTATTTCATTCTGTTTTTTTATTTCAAATAAATCCATATTTTTAAACCTCTTTTTTTTCAAATTTTAGGAAAGTATTAAAAGAAGCTGCTTTTTAAAACAGCCTCTCTTTAAGTTTTTATTTTCTAAAAACTTTTTTAAATATTTTAAATGACAATTATTTTCTTAAACCTTCAACAACTTTACCAGTTTCTTCGTTGTACCAAACTTCGTTTGTCAATGGTTCTTCTTTTACATAGGATAAAATATTGTTAAATGTTGCTTCAGCAATATTGTCTAACGCTTCTTTTGTTAGGAATGCCTGGTGAGAAGTTAAGACAACATTGTTAAATGACAGCAATCTAGCCAGCAAATCATCTTCTAGCACGCTTGCTGATTCATCTTCAAAGAAATAGCTGCTTTCATTTTCATAAACATCAAGTCCTGCTCCACCGATTTTTTTATCTTTTAATCCTTCAACTAGCGCTTCAGTATCAATTAATCCACCTCTGGCAGCATTGATGATAATAACGCCATCTTTCATTTTAGCAATAGTTTCTTTGTTAATTGTGTGTCTTGTTTCAGGGAATAATGGGCAATGTAATGAAATCACATCAGAATTTGCAAATACTTCATCTAATGTTACATAAGTGAAGTTACCTTCTTTTGCAGCTTGTTCATTAGGGAATTTATCATAACCAATGACTTTCATTCCTAATCCATTTAAAATTTTTATGAAAATTCTTGCGATTCTACCAGTTCCTATAATTCCGGCAGTTTTTCCATTTAAATCCATTCCAGTTAATCCTGCCAAGCTAAAGTTACCTTCTCTTGTTCTGTTATAAGCTTTGTGAGTTTTTCTGTTTACTGACATAAGAAGAGCTAATGAATGCTCAGCAACAGCATATGGAGAGTATGCAGGCACTCTTAACACAGTAATTCTGTTTTCACGGGCAGCCTTTAAGTCAATATTGTTATAACCGGCACATCTTGCAGCAATAACCCTAACTCCATTTTTTGAAAGTATGTTCAATACTTTTGCATTCAAATCATCATTTACGAATGTGCAGACAACATCTTGGTATTTTGTAAGCATCACATTTTTCAGGCTTAATTTTTCTTCGAAATACGTAATATTTGCCCCAAATGTTTCATTCCATTTGTCAAAAAACTCAATATCATAAGGTTTTGCATCGAAAACTACAATTTTCATTTTTACATTCCTCCTAAAATTTATTATCTCTTATGTTTATTATAGCAAAAAGAATTAGGCTAAGTCAAATGATTTTACAAGATTTTTATTATTTTTAAAAATTTTCTATAAAGTTAGTTTTATATAAAGTAAAAAATAAAAATATTTAAGTAATTTAACTTTATGATATGGAAAAAATGCAACAAATAAATTTTTTTGTAAAAAATTAAGTAAAATATGTTAAAATATCTTATAAATCTTGAAATCATGTAATCTAAATTTATAATTAAAAAAAGGATTTTAAGGAAATTTTTTAAAAATGAAAGGAGAGATTATCCTTTAAACATAAAAAATAAAAAGGGTAATAAAAGCTATGAAAGAATTAATTGAATTATTTTTTGTATTTGCAAAAATAGGATTATTTACATTTGGTGGCGGATATGCAATGTTGCCGATGCTGCAAAAGGAAATAGTGGAAAGGCATAAATGGGCAAAAGAGGATGAAATTATGGATTATTTTGCGATTGGACAAGTTACTCCAGGAATTATTGCCATAAATACATCTACTTTTGTTGGATATAAAACAAAAGGCATTATCGGGGGGATTGTTGCTACGGCAGGCATGGTGTTTCCGTCATTAATCATTATTACAGTAATTGCGGCTTTTTTGAAAAATTTTGCCAGCTATAAGCCGGTGCAGTATGCTTTTAATGGTGTTAGAGCCTGTGTCTGTGTACTTATTTTTGAAGCAGTGAGAAAAATGGCAAAAAAATCGGTAGTTGATAAATTTTGTTTAGTAATTTTTATCACAGTGATTGTGTTGTCAATTACAAATTGGATTTCTCCAGCTTTAATTGTAGTTTTGGCAGGAATTTCAGGTATTCTTATAAAAAATTTTGTGAAAAAGGAGGATAAATAATGAAAGTAGAATTAATCAAATTGATGGCATTATCGTTTGAATTTTTTAAAACAGGCTTATTTGCAGTAGGTGGCGGACTTGCAACGCTTCCGTTCCTATATGATATTGGGAAAAGAACTGGCTGGTACACGGCAGGGGACGTGTCAAATATGATTGCCATTTCACAATCCACTCCCGGCCCTATGGGAATAAATATGGCAACCTATGTGGGATTTTCAATATCTGGCTTAGCAGGTGCAGTAACAGCTCCGACAGCTTTGGTATTCCCGTCAGTAGTTATAATAATTGCAATTTCAAAAGCCTTGACAAAATTTAAAGAAGCAGCTTTAGTGCAAAAAATATTTTACGGATTACGTCCCGCATCAACAGGGCTAATTGTAGCGGCAGGTTTAGGGGTTGCAAAAATAACGCTTTTAAACTTGCCAAAATACCAAATTACTCAGAATTTGGCTGATTTGCTGAATTATAAGTCAATAATTTTAGCGGCTGCTATTTTTGGGATAATGAAAAAATTTGACTTGCATCCGATTGTATTAATTTTAATTGCGGCTATTGCCGGGATAATATTCAAATTTTAATTAATAATTTTATTCAGTTTTCATAGCAAAAAAAGATAGCAAATTTAGAAAAAATATGATATAAGTATAACTGGAGAAGAAATTAAGCAAATTAAAAATTTAAAATGTAAGAGAGGATTGATTTGATGAATGGAGTAGCAGTCAGTGTGATTAACTACCAGCAGATGGCATTTGGATTCCTGGGTGGACTGGGATTATTCCTGTTTTGTATAAAGTATATGGGGGACGGGCTGCAAATGGCGGCTGGAGATAGGCTTCGATATATTTTGGATAAATATACAACCTCACCATTCTTAGGCGTTTTAGTTGGGATTTTGGTAACAGCTTTAATACAATCGAGTTCAGGAACAACAGTTATTACGATAGGACTAGTCGGAGCAGGACTTTTGACTTTAAGACAGGCGATTGGAATTGTTATGGGAGCCAATATCGGTACAACAATTACAACTTTCATAATTGGATTTAATATTACGCATTATGCATTGCCAATATTATTTTTAGGGGCTGCATGCCTGTTTTTTGTAAAACATAATTTTATAAATAATTTAGGTAGGATTTTATTTGGTTTTGGTGGGATATTTTTTGCATTAACATTGATGTCAAGCGCAATGGAACCACTTAAACATCTGCCAGCATTTACGGAATTGACAGTAAAGTTAAGCAATAGTCCAATTTTAGGAGTATTTATTGGAACAATAATCACAATGCTGGTTCAGGCTTCAAGTGCTACAATCAGTATTCTGCAAAATGTATATAAAGAACACCTTATAACGCTAAAAGCAGCATTGCCTGTACTTTTTGGAGATAATATAGGGACAACCATAACAGCAATCATCGCAGTAATTGGGGCAAATACTTCGGCAAAAAGACTGGCCTTGTCGCATACAATGTTTAATGTTATCGGAACAGTTATTTTTATGATTTTATTATCACCATTTTCAATATTTGTAGAAAAAATGGCTCACTTTCTTCATTTGAATCCAAAAGTAACAATAGCATTTGCACATGGTTCATTTAACATTATGACAACAGTTTTATTATTTCCATTTATCGGTGTGCTTGAGTACGTTGTTGTAAAACTGATTAAGGAAAAAGATGAAGATAAAGTTGAAAACAAGCCAAAATACTTAGATACGGCGTTAATATACACACCTTCAATTGCATTGGGGCAAGTAAAGCAGGAGATGCTTTCAATGATTTCACTTGCACTAAAAAGTTTAGAAAGATCAGTTGAATTTTTCCATGATCACAATGAAAAAACAGCAGAAAAAGTAGAAAAAACAGAAGATGCAATAAATAATATTGATCAGGAAATTACAAAATACTTAACTACGTTGTCACAGGAGCATATAACTGAAAAGGATGGAGAAGAAATCAGCATGTATCTTGATATGTGCCGTGATGTAGAGCGTATAGGAGATCATGCAGTCGGAATCGTAAGAGATACTAGATATGAAATTAAGAAAAAATTAGTATTTACAGAGATAGCTCATGAGGAAGTACAAAAATTATTCCTAATCTCAAAACAAATAATCGAAACGGCTGAAGAAGCGTTAAAAAACAATGATACAGAAAAAGCATTCACAGTAGTCGATTTACATAATAAACTTTACACTAAAGAAAAAGAAGTTAGAAAAGCCCATATAAAACGGGTAAGCAAGCATGAGTGCGATGTAAAAGCTGGACTTTATTACATAGATGTTGTATCACACTTCACAAGAATCGGGGACCATGCCAGAAACTTAGTTGAAAAAATGATTGAAAACAAGGCAAATTAGAGTATATGAGGATAGGCTAACGATAGCCTATTTTTATATTTGGGGACAAAATTTAGGGACAAAAAATTTTTTTAGGGCGTGTATGAAAACCCTGAAATCAGTGATATTTTTAATGATTGTCAAATAAAATACTTATAATCAAAAGTTAAAACAAAAAAAGGAGAAATATCTTTACCAAGATATAACTCCCTATTCCAAAGTTTTTTTATTTTTCAAAATCTATCTGATTTTATGTTTTCTTGTTATACACAAGATTTTATGTAAAGAATATATTTATTTATAAGAAATTAATTCATAGATTAACTAAATGGATTAATTGCCCATCTAAATGTCTTGTTGTAAAAATTACTGTCTAAACTAGAAACTGTTACCCTTCTACTTCCAGAAGAAGCGTGAATGAACTGTCTATTACCCATGTAGATACCTACGTGAGAAATACGACCTTTTCCAGTTGTTTCAAAAAATACCAAATCGCCTTTCGTCATATTCATTGATGAAATTCTTGGTTTAAATGTTGCTTGTGAACTTGATACTCTAGGCAAGTTTACATTAGCAGCTTTTTTGAATACGTAACCAACGAAGCCTGAACAATCAAAACTGTTAGGACCAGTTGCTCCCCAAACATATGGTGAACCTAATTTTGTCTGTGCAAAAGAGATAATTTGATCTCTTACTGCTGTAGAAGAATTTCCACTACTGCTCACCTCGCTATGTCTTGGTCTTGATACAACAGTCAAGTCTATTGTTTTATTGCTATAATGATTTTTGATTGTACTTTGTAAATCTGCAAATGATACTGCAGATATAATTATAGCTCCAGCTAGCATCAATATTTTTTTCATTAGAACCTCCAATCTACCTTTGAACTTTGGTAAATATATTATAGCAATAATTCCTTTTATTTTAATTTTTAATTAGTTAATTTTTACTTAAAGTTATTGAAATTTATCTTTGTTTTTTAGATTGGAACATGTATCATATGCCCAGATCTTTTAATATTGGACTGCTATAATTGAATATTTTCAGGTTTGGATAAAATAATTATAACTTTTGAGTTTTAAAGAGTTTTTACTATGACTTTTCCGTTAGCGCTATTTGATTCAAGGTATTGATGTGCCAAGGATATTTCATCTAGTGTAAATATTTTTGAAATTCGTGGCTTTATATTATATTTTTCCATAAAATCAAACATTTCTTTTATTGTGGTCCTATTTACATTTGTGCTGTCAAATGAAGTCAAGTAAGATTCTGAAGGAATATCGCTAAGTGGCTCAAAATTTTCAATTACCCATCCTCCAAGACAGCCTGTCATACAGACTATTCCGCCTTGTTTTACAGATTTTAGGGAATTTTTCAATGTTGGTGTGCCGATTAAATCGAGAACTTTATCAATTCCATCAGGAAAATGTTTTCTTAACTGACTGTCAAAAGTATCATCTTGAATTAAGACGAAATCTGCTCCAATTTCTTTTAAAAATTCAGCTTTAGTTTGACTTCTTGAAGTTGCGATTACGGTATTTCCAAAACTTTTGGCAAGCTGAATTGAAGCAAGGGCCACTGAACTTGTTCCACCACGAATTAATAGGGTGTCAGTATTTTTTAATTTTAAGCTTTTGAATAAAGAGCCATAAGCGGTATAGTAAAGTTCAGGGTATGCTGCAAGTTTTGTCCAGTCTGTTTCTGAAATAGTTATTGGATAAACTTGTGAAGACGGTACAAGAGTGTATTCGGCGTAACTTCCGTTAAATTCACGTCCCAAGCCATTCATCATTGTGAAAACTCTATCTCCCTTTTTAAAATCGCTGTCGGAAGCGTCTTCAATAACGCCAACGCATTCAATTCCAATCACACGTGGCAATTTTACAGACGGAGAAAATCCATTTCTAGTAAATATTTCAGCCCGATTTATTCCAAATGCCTTAATTTTTATAAGTACCCAGCCTTCTTTAACTTTTGGAATTTCAATATTTTGAATTTTTAATTCATCAGCAGTACAAGGTTTTTCGAGAACAACTGCTTTCATAGTATTTTTTTTATTTATCATAACAAAATTCCTTTCTTAATTTTTAAATTTTAAATTGACAAATATAATTCTTTATAGTATTATACTATATAGAACTAAAAAGTCAAGAAATTTTTTAATGAATGGAGGTAAAGATGTATAAAAAAATAAATTTAGGAATATACATAAGCAAAATTAAGCAAATACATGACAGAATCTTAAATCATATTTTGTCAAAAAGGGAAATTACAGTATTTAATGGAGAACGTGGGAAAATACTGCATATACTTTGGGAAAAGGATAATATCACATGTAAGGAATTGTCAGAAAAAACCGGGCTTGCGATAAATACGCTTACACCGATGTTGGATAGGATTGAAAAGGTTGGGCTGATAGAAAGAAGGCCTCATCCTGGTGACAGACGTAAAGTATTGATAAAGCTTACAGAGTATGCACAGGGCTTTAAAAAAGAATATGAGGAAATTTCTGAAACCATGGCAAATTATGTTTATGAAGGGTTTTCTCAAGAGGAAATTGAGATGAGTGAAGGGTTTTTGGAAAGGATTTCACAGAATTTAGAGAAGGTTGAAAAGGAAAGAAGTAAGAAATAATGGGAAGGAGAGAATATGAACAAAATTATAGAATTTCAGAATGTGAATAAAGTGTATCCGAATGGAAATGAAGCTGTAAAAGATATAAATTTTTCAATAAATGAAGGAGAATTTATTGTGTTTATTGGAACTTCTGGCAGCGGGAAAACTACGGCTTTGAAAATGATAAATCGGCTGGAGGATGCGACTTCTGGGGAAATAAAAATAAAGGGTAAGGATATTTTTGAATATAATATTCATAAAATGCGTTGGAATATGGGGTATGTCTTGCAGCAGGTAGCTTTGTTTCCGCATATGACAGTAGAAGAAAATATAAGTATTGTGCCTGAACTGAAAGGGTGGAAGAAAGAAGAGATTAAGGCAAGGACAGAAGAACTTCTGGAAATGATTGGGCTGGAAAGCGAGAAATATTTGAAGAGAATGCCGTCTGAGCTGTCTGGTGGAGAAGCACAGAGAATTGGTATTGCAAGGGCATTGGCAGGGGATCCTGAAATTATGCTGATGGATGAGCCTTTTAGCGCATTGGATCCGATTACAAGGAAAAGTTTGCAAAAGGATATAAAGGAATTGCAGCAGAAAATTAATAAGACAATTGTCTTTGTAACACATGATATTGAGGAGGCCTTTTATTTGGGAGATAGGATTTTAATAATTAAGGATGGGAAAATTATTCAGTCTGGAACAAAATCCGAATTAATTAATAATCCAAAAGATGAATTTGTAAGGGAATTTATCAGTTTGGAGGCAGATAAGAATATTGAAAATGAAATTGATAAAAAAATTATTGAGAAATTGAAGGAAAATGGGGAATATGAGAAATTGGCCTTAGAAATAGAGAAATTATAAAAACAGGTTTAGGGCTAAAAAATCTGATTAATGACAGTAAAAAAATCAAAATTGAAAACATTGAATTAATTGAATTTTGTAGGCTTTTATAAATTATTAAATTTTAGAAATTAAAGGAGAAAATTATGAATAATCACTTTTTTCAAGTATTTTATGAGCGTAAAGAGGAGTTTTTCAAGGCTGTCCTTGAGCATATGCAAATTTCGTTTTATGCACTTGTAATTGCCTTGATTATTGCGATTCCGCTTGGAATTTACTTGACTTACAAAAAGAAAATAGCAGAAATAATTATCGGACTCACAGCAATAATGCAAACTATACCTTCACTTGCACTACTTGGACTTCTTATTCCGATTATGGGAATTGGTAGAAAACCTGCAATTACAGCACTTGTAATATATGCGTTGCTTCCAATTTTACGAAATACATATACGGGAATAAATGGCGTTGATCCAGTGTATATGGTGGCTTCAAGGGCTATGGGAATGAACAAGGCACAACAGCTCTTTAAAATTCAGCTGCCACTTGCAATGCCTGTAATTATGGCGGGAATCCGTACAGCGACAGTGCTTATCATTGGAACGGCGACACTTGCTTCGTTAATCGGTGCAGGAGGGCTTGGGAAATTGATTTTGCTTGGACTTGACAGGAATAATATGGATTTGATTTTGCTTGGGGCGATTCCATCGGCGTTACTAGCGGTTCTGTTTGATTTTGTATTAAAGAAACTGGAAAATAAAAACTGGAAAGTGATTTTAATTTCATTTATTGCTTTATTTATGGTATTTTTTGCCGGAAATTCAGTTATGAATAAGCAAAGCAAGAGAGATAAAATTGTAATTTCAGGAAAATTGGGGACAGAGCCGGAAATATTGATAAATATGTATAAACTTCTGATTGAGGATGAAATGAATGTGGATGTGGAACTAAAATCAGGCTTTGGAACTACGTCATTTAACTTTAATGCCTTGAAATCAGGAGAAGTTGATATTTATCCTGAATTTACAGGAACTGTAGTATTCACATTTCTTAACGAAACGCCAGTCAGCAATATTAAGGAGCAAGTTTATGAGCAGGCTAGAAATGGAATTTTGAAAAAATATAACATGGTTCTGTTAAAGCCAATGGCATACAATAACACTTATGCAGTTGGAGTTTCACAAAAATTTGCAAGTGAAAATAATCTTACAAAAATATCCGACTTAGCAAGAGTTAAAGATAAAGCCAAAGTTGGTTTTACAAGAGAATTTGTTGACAGGGAAGACGGATACAAAGGCATGAAGAAACTTTATAATTTTGAATTTCCTGATGTTAAGGAATTTGAGCCGAAATTACGATATGTGGCGGTGCAAAGCGGAGATATAAATGTGATTGATGCTTATTCAACAGATAGTGAGCTGGAGCAGTATAAAATGGTGGTTTTGGAAGATGACAGAAATTTATTCCCTCCATATCAGGGAGCACCTTTAATGCGAAGCGAAACCTTGAAGAAATATCCTAAATTAGAACAGATTTTAAATAAACTGTATAATAAAGTTACAGATGATGAGATGCGTAAGATGAACTTTGAAGTGGGAGTCAACGGGAAAAAGGCTTATGATGTGGCAAAGGAATACTTGATAAAAAATGGATTAATTAAAAATAAAAAATAAAATTTGCTTATTACTCAAGATAAGCAGAAATATAAAAAATGACAGTCCAAAATTATAATTTTTTATAACTTGCTGGATTGCCATTTTTTTCCTTAAATAGCGAATATGGAGAGAGAATTAGAATAATTCACTATTCAAGATATAAATTGTTAAAAATATATTTGTTAGCATTATTATTAGTATGATTGATTTTTTATTAGTCTAAAGGCGGCATATCATCAGGTTTAGGTCCTTTAGGTTTATGATTTAGCATTTCTATTAATTTAGCAGCTTCTTCTTTTGTAACTTTTCCGCTGTTTAACGAATTTGTTAGTGACTGAATTTCCGTGTCAGTTAATCTTTTGGGTGCGTCTTTTGGCTTGCATTTATCATTCGGTTTTTCATGAGGCCCTTTTCTTTCCAGAATTTTTGCAATTTCAGCACCTTCAGCTTTTGTAATTTTTCCATTAGTCAGCTTTTTCTTTAATTCTTCAATTTTAGCGGGATCAAGTTTTTTTATAATGTTTCCGTTTTCATCTACAAGATTTCCATTGCTGTCTTTTTGTAATTTATGTGGCGGTTTACATTCATCGTCAGTTGTACTGTTTGCAGTAGCAGTTGTTCTGCCGGTATTATTCGCCGCTGTAAGGGTAGTGCCTGCAAATACTGACAATGAAGTTAATATAGCGAGTCCTAAAATTCTATTTTTACCTATTTTTTTCATAGTAATTCCTCCGATTATCTATTTTATAGTTTTATTTTTGTGTCATTTCTTATTGACAAAAATATAATATCACTAAATTTTGACAAAAAAATGAAGAAATTGTGTCTTTTTTGTGAAATTTTATTTTTTTTACTAAAATCGTTTTAAAACAGTTTTATTATGTATTCAAATTCTTTAAATATTCAGCTGTTAAAATTAAATGTTCTCGAGATTTGAGGCGGAATAGTAACTTCTGAGTTCAATTTTAAAATGATTTTACTATAATTTAGATATTCAAAATATTATAATTACAAATATAAAATAAATAAAATTCATTATGGACTTTTTTATATATTTATGTGATAATTTAATATAAGAAATTTTTCACAAATAAATTTAACAGGAAGGGAGAATGTAATAAAAAATAGTTTTATTACAGTAGAAAAGAATGAAGAATAAAGAAACTTTGGAATTAGTAACGAATGCTGCAAAAGGTAAAATAGGACTTTTAAAAGAAAGTAAAGGGAAATATTTTTTATCAGCCTTTTTGGCTGGAATGTTTATTGGTATTGGAATTTTATTGACATTTACGGTTGGTGGGGTTAGTAGCGGCTTGCCAACTAACAAAATTCTTATGGGAGTCAGCTTTGGGATAGCGCTTAGCCTTGTAGTTGTGTTTGGAACAGAACTTTTTACAGGAAATAATATGATCGGGATAGCGGGACTTCTGAACAAGGGCATAAGTTTTAAGGATATGGTTCTCATGTGGATAGCGGCTTATGTGGGAAATATCGCAGGATCAGTCGTACTTGCGTGTATGTATGTGTTTTCAAATTCCGCCTCAAAACCTGTTGTGGAATTTATTGTAAAGGTTTCCAAGGCAAAAGTTACTGCACTGCCGCACGAACTGTTTTTTAAAGGAATTTTATGCAATATTCTTGTATGTCTTGCAGTTCTGGCTGGGATAAAACTGAAGGAGGAAACTGCCAAGCTGATAATGGTATTCTGGTGTCTATTTGCCTTTATAACTGCTGGATTTGAGCATAGTGTCGCTAATATGACGCTTTTTTTTAATGATGGGAATAATGTATAATGGAGCAAAAGAAATAACATTAAATGGCTATTTTTATAATTTATTATTTGTAACATTTGGGAATATTGTTGGGGGAGGATTTGTTGGTTTTGCCTGTTATTATTTGGCGAAAAAGGATAAATAGCAGTTGAAATAAAAAGCAATATGATTTTTAAATGGAGAGATAAAGCAAAATTTAGGAGGGAAAATGAAAATCAGTTTAAATCGTGAAAATTTTAATCTGGCACTTGAAAAGCTGAAAAAAGAATACAAGATATATGCACCAATTGAGATACCATTTCGTGGTACATTTTCAGATACTTCTGTAATCAGATATTCTGAAATTGAAAAAATTGATGAAATATGTTTTGACAAGAAATCTCATTTTTCAGCAAAGGAAATAATGCTGCCAATAACGCAAACAATGTTCTATTTTACAGAAGAAGGATGTAAGATGCCCAAAGAACAGGAGCAAAAATATCTTATATTTCTTAGAAGCTGTGATTTACACGGTGTCAAAAGAGTTGATGACATTTACTTGAATAATAAGTTTTTGGATATTTACTACAAAAGAGTCAGAGATAAAGTTAAATTTGTAGTGTTTGGATGTCCAAATTCATTTGAGAACTGTTTTTGTGTAGATATGGGCACTAATAAGACAGATGAATATAATATTGGAATAAAAGTTACAGAAGAGGAAATATTTGCTGATATAAAAGATGACGAGCTGAAGGTTTATTTTAAAGAACTTATCGCTGAGAAAAACAATGGAAATAATGATGAAAATAAAATAAATGAAATGTACCTAGATGTAAAAGATGAAAAAATGAAAAAATATCTTGAAGAAATAATTGCTGAAAATAATAGCAATAAAATAAGTGAAAATGTTGAATTTGAAATGGAATTCGTAGAAGATAACGAAATTCATGTGGATATTCCTGACAATATTGAACTTGAAGATATAATAAATCTGGATTTATGGCGTGAATATGACAGCCGTTGCATAGCCTGTGGAAAATGTAACTTTGTTTGTCCAACTTGTACCTGCACGACTACACAAGACGTTTTTTACAGTGAAAATGAAAACAATGGGGAAAGAAGGCGTGTATGGGCTTCATGTCATGTGAACGGCTTTACAGATATGGCTGGCGGTCATTCATTCAGACAAAGACATGGAGATAGAATGAGATTTAAGGTAATGCACAAAATATCTGATTTTAAGAAAAGATTTGGATATCAGATGTGTACAGGATGTGGAAGATGTGATGATGCGTGTCCTGAATACATTTCATTCTCAAATTGCATAAACAAGCTAAGTGCCGAACTAAAAAGAATATCGGCTGAAAAAAGAGGTGAAGAATCAGAATGAGTATAATTAACACATTAAATACAATAAATATGGATGAACAGGCTATAATGGATATGAACGTATTTTTACCGGTTGTTCACAAACTTTTGTCCATCGAGAAAGTTACCGAGCTGGAATGGCTATTTCGTGTGGAATATAAAAAGGGAAGTGTAGAAGCTGGACAGTTTATGCAAGTTTCATTACCAGGAGTTGGAGAAGCTCCTATTTCCATTGCAAATTTTGACTTGGAGGAAGGTTATCTTGATTTCCTTATTAGAAAAGTTGGGAAAGTTACAGACAAGATTTTTGAACTGAAAGCAGGAGATAAAATTTTTTTGAGAGGGCCTTACGGGCATGGATTCCCAATTGAACAATACAAAAATAAGCATATTGTAATGGTTATTGGAGGAAGTGGAATTGCACCAGTTCGTCCGATTATCGAATATTTTACAAAACATCCTGATCAAATGAAGTCCTTTAAAATCATTGTTGGATATAAAAATTATGAAAGTGTTATTTTTGAAGAGGAATTTTCACGTTGGAGAGAAAATATTGAAATACTTGTAACATTGGATAACGTAGAAACAGCAAGAAATATTGGAAAGACAGAAGACGAAATGCACGAAGGAATGGTTACTAAATATATTCCAGATTTAAAGATTCCTGAAAATATGGATGAAGTTGAATACATTGTTGTAGGTCCTCCAGTAATGATGCATTTTTCTTGCCTTGAAATCCTAAAAACAGGTGTTCCAACTGAAAAAATATGGGTTTCATTTGAAAGAAAGATGTCCTGTGCCGTTGGGAAATGCGGACATTGTAAAATTGATGAAACATATATTTGCCTTGAAGGGCCAGTATTTAGATACGATTTTGCAAAAAAACTGCTTGATTAAGATATGAATTTTAAGAAAAAACAAAAGAAGAGGTAAAAACAATGAGCATGGATTTAAATAGAAAAATTGTTACCAAAAACGCATTCAGGGTAACAAAGGACAGATCTAAAACAGCATTGCGTGTGAGAGTGCCAGGAGGAGCAATTACTGGGGAAATAATGGAAATGGTTGCAAAAATAGCTAATACTTATGGAGATGGAAATGTTCATATTACAACTCGTCAAGGTTTTGAAGTGTTGGGAATTTCTTGGAATGATATTGAGAAAGTAAATAAAATGGTGCAACCAATCATGGAAAAATTGGAAATTAATTATAAGGATAAAGATAAAGGATATGCCGCTGCTGGTACAAGAAATATTGCCGCTTGCATCGGAAACAAAGTGTGTCCAAAAGGTGCCTATAATACGACGGAATTTGCAAAGAAAATCGAAAAAGCAATATTTCCAAATGATTTTCACTTTAAGGTAGCATTAACAGGCTGTCCAAATGACTGTCAAAAAGTCAGAATGCATGATTTTGGAATAATTGGAATGGCAAAACCCGAACTTGATGAATCTAAATGTGTTTCTTGCGGAATGTGTGAAAGAAAATGTAAAAAGCTCTCAACAGGAGCAATTTCATATAAAAACTATAAACCTGTAAGAGATCATCAAAGATGTATAGGCTGTGGAGAATGTGTCTTAAACTGCCCAACAGGCGCATGGACAAGATCCCCTAAAAAATATTACAAACTTGCAATAATGGGAAGAACTGGGAAGCAAAACCCAAGACTGGCAGAAGACTGGCTATTCTGGGCAGATGAAGAGTCAATAATAAAAATTATAAAAAATACTTACGAATACGTTGACAAATATATCGACAGAAGTCTTCCAAAAGAACATATAGGTTATATCGTTGACAGAACAGGTTTTGAAGAATTTAAAAAATGGGCATTAAAAGGAGTTAATTTACCTGAAGAAACTGTGATGGTAAATAATGTGTATTGGAGAAATGGCATAAAGTATCAAGGAATATTGTAAATATAAGATTAACGTGAATTATAAAGAAATATAAGGAAGTGTGATTTGTATGTCTTTAGATTGGATAGATAAATACAAAAAGTATAAAAAAGATTATCACGGAGAAGATCCTAGTGAAGTTAATGAATATGACGAATATGAAGAACATCAGGATAACGATGACGAAACTAAAGAATAAAATTTGGTAAATGACACAATTAATATTGCAATTTATAATAGTAAGAATTAAATTTAGAAAAAGGCTATTTTGGAA
The DNA here is from genome assembly GCF_013394795.1 of Leptotrichia sp. oral taxon 223. Taxonomy (NCBI): domain Bacteria; kingdom Fusobacteriati; phylum Fusobacteriota; class Fusobacteriia; order Fusobacteriales; family Leptotrichiaceae; genus Leptotrichia; species Leptotrichia sp. oral taxon 223. The sequence continues at coordinate 183,214 of NZ_JABXYU010000004.1, read as the reverse complement.
AATAAAATTCAAAGTAGTCTTTTTATTTTAAAAGTAATTTTTATTTGAATATAAATTTGTAAAAATTTCAAAATACCATTGATTTTTTTTCAAAATATAGTATAATTAAAATAGATTGAGAAAAAAATAATTTGATTTAAAAATTATTGGAATTTGATATAAAATTTAAAATTAGAGATTGTAAAGGAGAATTAAAAAGCATGAAAGTTGTAGTAATTGGATGTACGCATGCTGGGACGGCTGCCATTGTGAATTTGAGAAAAACTAACCCTGAGGTTGAGATAACAGTGTTTGAAAGAAATGATAATATTTCGTTCTTATCTTGTGGAATTGCATTGTATGTGGGAGGAGTTGTGAAAGATCCTCAAGGATTGTTTTATTCTTCGCCTGAAAAATTGAAAGAAATGAATGTTGAAACAAGAATGAAACACGAGGTGAAAAGTGTCGACATTGAAGGTAAGAAAGTGCGAGTTGTAAATCTGGAAACTGGAATTGAATTTAACGAATCTTTTGACAAATTGATTATCACATCTGGTTCTTGGCCTATTATTCCACCAATTGAAGGAATTGACTTGAATAATATTTTGCTTTGTAAAAATTACAATCATTCAAATGAAATCATTGAAAGAGCAAAACATTCACAAAAAGTTGTTGTTATTGGAGCAGGGTACATTGGAGTGGAGCTTGTTGAAGCATTCAGAGATAATGGGAAGGAAGTTGTCCTAGTTGATGCAGAAGAAAGAATTTTGAGCAAATATTTTGACAAGGAATTTACAGATGTTGCTGAAGAATCGTTTAAACATAGAGGAATTGTAATTGCGACTGGAGAAAAAGTTGTTAAATTTGAAGGAAGCAATGGAAATGTAACAAAGGTAGTTACCGATAAAAATAAATATGAAGCAGATATGGTAATTATGTGCGTTGGATTCCTGCCAAGCACTTCATTGTTTAAAGGACAGCTTGAAATGCTGCCAAATGGAGCGATTAAAGTTGACGAATATATGAGAACAAGCAATAAAGACGTTATGGCTGCAGGAGACTGCTGTTCGGTATTTTATAATCCATTGCAAAGGGAAAGATATATTCCGCTTGCAACAAATGCTGTAAGAATGGGAACATTAGCAGGTATAAACTTACTTGAAAATAAAGTTAAGCATCTCGGGACACAAGGTACTTCAGGAATTAAAATTTATGAAAACAATATGGCTGCAACTGGATTAACAGAGGAAATTGCAAAACAAGAAGGAATAGAAGTAGAAAGCGTAATTGCAGTTGACAACTATCGTCCTGAATTTATGCCAACTTATGAAAAAGTAACATTAAAAGTGGTATTTGAAAAAAATAGCAGAAGAATTTTAGGAGCGCAATTAACTTCTAAAATCGACTTGACACAATCAATTAATACATTGTCAGTATGTATTCAAAATAAAATGACTGTAGAAGAATTGGCATTTGTAGACTTCTTCTTCCAGCCTCATTATAACAAGCCTTGGAATTTCTTGAATTTAGCAGGGTTAAATGCTTTAAAATAGGAAATATTTCTGATATGGAATAGATAAGGTAAAAAATAGATAAGATGAAAAAAGGAGCAATCTCAAAATTAATAATGAGAAAACTCCTTTTCTGTTACATTAACTTTTTAATTTTGAAAAAATGAAAATTCCACTTGTAATATTTTTATTGATTACATTACATTTTGAAATTTCCAGTGTTACCACTATTAGCCTTATTAATTAAAAAGTTTGCCATTTCTTTAAATTCTGATACTGCTTTTGCGTCTTTTCCTTTTACGGAACTTACGTTTTGGGAATTTACAAGATTTCTTGAAATTTCAAGAGCTATGTCTCTAAATGAATGTTGGCTCATTGAGAACAATTCTCCTTTTTTGTTTTTCCTGTCATATTGAGCACCGATTATTTTTCCGTCTTTAATAGTTAATTTTACGAAAGAATTCCAATTGCTGTCGTATTTTTTTTCAACGGAATAAATACCATTTTTCATTGCTGAAAATCCCAAAACATTTAGTAAAAACATTAATGTAAATAATAATTTTTTCATATTTAACACCACTTTCCAAAATAAAAATTTTTTCTTAAATCTCCTTAAATATATATTCGGATTATTTTAAATTGAATTATAAAAATTAATAAAAAATCACATATAAACTAATTTTTCTTTAATATTTCTATTTCTTTTTAAAGTCTTCCTACTATTATTATACACCATTTTCTAAAAAAATCAACTTATTTTTAATAAAATCCTTGAGTATCAGTCAAGTATCCGTCTTTGTTGTAGAAGCTCCAGTTTCCATAGGCTTTATAGTTTCTTAATGCGCCTTGTACTTTAACTTTTCCGTTATCATAATACTGGGTAAAATTGCCGTTTCCATTTACAAGTTTCATTTCACGTTCTTTTCCACCGTTTCTTGAATATCCTAAAATTTCTGTAACTAAACCATTTTGATAAGTTTCAATTAGTTTTTTTGAACCATTTTCATAATTCCAAGTCCATTGTCCATTTCTAAAGTTACGTGAATAATTCCCGTTTGAACGTAAATTTCCATTGGAATAGTATGATTTTGCTTCACCGTTTAACTGCCCATTGGCATACGTATTTTCATTTGTTACAACGCCGTTTGAAAATTTTAGTTCCTTTCCATTTTTAGCGTTGTTCACATATTCAAGAGAAGTGGTTAAACGTCCAAATTCGTCAAATTCATAACTTTTTCCATTTAATAAACCGTTTTGGTAATTTTTTAGCACTTTTGAATTTCCATTTCCGTAAAAGTCAATGTCTTCACCGTTTCTTATACCATTTACATAGTTTACTACTTTTTGTATGTTACCATTTCCATAATACAAAAACATAAGCCCATTTAATGTCCCATTTTGGTAATTTCTTACTGCTTGAGCATTTCCGCTTTCACTAAATTCAACATAAGTTCCAGTAAATGGTTGTCCAGTTTCTTTTACAGTCGCAAGGTTTCCAGAAATGACAACATCAGCAACTGTGCTGTAAGGTGAACTTAATGCACGGGATGATTGTGATAAGTACTCACTGCTTCTTTTTGGTGTAACATTTGGGGTTGCAGCTGAAGCTAGAATACTCACAGATACACATGAAAATAAAATAATCATTGATTTTTTGAATGATTTTAGCATAATAAATTTGCCTCCTTTTTCTAACATTATTTTCATTATATCAAAAATTAATTATATTTATCTTAGAATAAAAATGAAAATTTTTCCTTTATCCGATTATACAAAATAATTTTTAAAAACAAATAAAATATGTTATAATTTTAACATTAGAAAATTTTAAACTTAATTTTATAGAAAGAGGTAGTTTTGATGAATTTAAGAAATGATTTATAAGGAAAATATCTTTCCATCTGGGAATATGTGAATAACAGCTTTGATGTTTTTGGAGCATTTGTAAAAAAGCATCCTCTGATAATATTTTTTCATTTTTTATTTTCTGTTACTTTAAGTTTTTTATATTCATTTATTTTATGGACACCATTAGGAAAATTATACAAAATAACTTTACAAGGTAAAAGATACACCAGCGAGTATGATTCGTTATTTTTTCCAGTTATTATTTGTTTATTGAGTTGTATTATAGTTTCTGGAATTATTGAACTTTTTGTTGCAATTATAAGAAAAAAAATAGGATTGGAAATAGAGAACAGAATTAAGGAATTTAAAGTGTCAGAAATTATTGTTAAATTTATAATAATGGTTTTTATAAATATATTGATAGGAGCAATTATAGGAATTAGTGCGGGTATGCTTTTAAAATTTATAAATCCATTAATCCTAGTATCAGTTATTTTTTTTATTTTAAAATTAAATTTTTTATACTTTAAACAGGCATATTATTTAAGAGATATAAATATTATTGAAGCATTAAAATATAACTTTCATTTAATCAAAAGAAAAAGATTAGTAATACTAATTCCGCTAGCGATAATTTTTTTTATTGCACTTTTAGTTAATCAGTTTTATGGATTAATTTTGGAATTAATGATAAAAAATCTGCTAATATTAGGAATACTTAGTTCTATAGCTACTGGGATAATTAAAACAATTTCTGAAATTTTTGCAACTACGATTGAAAATGTTGTTTATTTGAATTTGGAATATATGGATTTGAAGAAATTGGAAGATAATAAATTTGAGGGAGAAATTTTGTAACGGTAATGGGGGTTACAATATTTTTTAATGTAGAATATGATTATTTGAAAAAGCAGAATAAAAATTTAAAATAAATTTGAAAGGAAGTGAAATAAATTATGGATTTTGAAAATTTACAAAGAGAGTTATTTGAGAGAAAGTTAAAAATGGGAGAATATTTTAAGCGGACATTCGGAGTTTTGAAGGTATTTATGAAGGAAAATGTGCTTTGGGTAATGTTTTTTATAATGGTAAATGCAGGATGGTTATTTTTAGGTGTAATTAATTCTATGTTTATGTTAAAAATTTCAATATTTGAATACATTGGAATTTTTACGATTCGTCAGGCATTAATACCGATATTTGTTAATATTTTTAGTGCAGTTGTAATTACAAACGTTGCTAAAAAAATTGAAAATGATGAAGAGAATTATAAATTTAAAAATATTTTTTTAAAATTTGTAAAATATACAGCAATATATGTGTCAGTTACATTTATACTTGGTTTTGTAGGAGATAATGTGATTTTTAAAACAGGAAATAATCAAATTTTGATGATTATTTTATCTGCAATATCGGGTATAACAAGTTTTTTATGGCTAATAATCGTATTAAATGCTCTATATTTTGTGCAAACTTATTATACTAAAGATATGAAAATAATGGATGCACTAAAGTATAATTTAAAATTATCCAAAGGGAATAGGTTAAGAATACTGATACCTATTATTATATTAGGATTTATGGAAGTTAGAATTATGGTGCCGTTTTTTAATGGATTTTTTGTTTCCCATAATGTTCCATTACCTGTTGTGTGTGGAATCTCTATTTTTTCTGGAATTATTTTAAGTTGTATAAGAAGTTTTGCAACTGTAATGGAGGTTATAATATTTTTTAATGTAGAATATGATTATTTGAAAAAGAAAAATAAAAATTAAAAATAAATTTGAAAGGAAATGAATAAATTATGGATTTTGAAAATTTACAAAGAGAGTTATTTGAGAGAAAGTTAAAAATGGGAGAGTATTTTAAACAATCATTTGGAGTTTTGAAGGTTTTTATTACAGAAAATAAATTGTTGGCAGGTTTATTAGCTGCTGCAAACATTTTTATGTTCTTTTTTAATTTTTTGCAGCAAAATATTAGTTTAGAAGTAAAAATTGCAACTCAGATTGGAGATATGGATACTATTGTAAAAAAGACTATTTTAAATCTTGTAATTTCGCTTGGAATTTTAATAATTTCAATTGGTGTGGGATTTATAAGAGCAATTATATATTCAAAAGTGACTTATAAAATAGAAGGTAGAGAAAATGAATATAAACTTAAAAATATAGCTTTTAAATATTTGAAATTTATTGGGGTATATTTCTTACTTTTAATGTGTATTGGAATTGTAGTAGCTGTATTAGTAATGTTAGGAGTTATTCTTTTATTATTAACAAGAAATGTAGAAATAGATTTTTTAAAATATCTGATATTTGGAATATTGATAGCAACATATGTGATTATTATATTGCTGCTGACATTAAATACGCTTTACTTTATACAAACTTTCTATGTGAGAGATATGACAATAGTAGACACATTTAAATATAATTTATGTTTATGTAAAAAGAATAGATTAAGAATACTAGTTCCTCTTCTTATTATAGTTTTGATAAATTGTATATTTACAATACCATTTTTCATAGGAGTATCTGTTTTTATGCCAAAATATATTGTATTTTTTATTTCAGTAGTGTCTGGAATAATTTCTGTAGTTCTGAGTTTAATTGCTACAATAATGAATATAATAATATTCTTAAATGTGGAATACGATTATTTAAAAAAACAAGATGAAGAAATGAGAAAATTGACAGAATGAAAAAATTAGTATATAATTAACAAAATATAAAAATTGAAAGGAAAAATAAATTATGGATTTAAAAAATTTACGTGAAAAGGTTTTTGAAAAAGATCTTGGAATTGGCGGGTACTTTAGTGCAGCGTTTGATTTGTTTAAAATTATTCTTAAAGAAGATAAAATGTTTGCATTTTTACAATTTGTCTTTGTATTGATGTCGTTTATTGGACTTTTAGTTGCGTATGCATTGCTTATAATGTTTCTTTATTCTGGAAATTTTGTTCTAATTTTTCTATTATATATACCAATGTTTTTCATTGGTAAGTTTGCACTTTCGATAGCTTATAGTTATTTTGTAGCATATTTTTTTAGAAAAGTTGCATTAAAGGTGGAAGGGAAGGATAACAAATTTTCACCAAAAGGAATTTTTACAAAGGCTCTTGTAATATCTGGAATAGGTGCTGGTGTACAGATAATTTTATTTGTGCTGGAAAAGATTCCTTTCATAGGCTCTTTTTTTAATTTTTTAGTAAGTATAGGGATAATAGTTATCTTCATATGGGCTTTGCTTTATTTCTGTGACGTATACTATATTCGTGATCTCGCCCTTTTAGAATCATTTGACTACAGTTTGGAATTGTCTAAAGGGAACAGGCTGAAAAAGATAATTACTGAAATAATACTTGTAGTAGGAATAGTTATAGGGCTTGTAATAATTATCTTGCCATTTTCCAATATCATAAGAAGTTTTTCTAACGGAATAGGATTATTGCCGTTAGTTATTATTTTTTCATTAATCCTTTCTTTAATTTTTTTGTACTGTCAAACCATACAAATCGTGATTTTTTTGAATGTTGAGAACAGCTATCTTCAAAGTAAAGAGGAAAACAGCAACTATAATTTTGAAAACAGGGAAGAAATTGATTATACTGATAATCAAAGTTTGGAAAATATTCAAAACGAATATGAGAATAAATAAAAGTTTTAAAATGGTGAGATTTTAATTGTCTCACTTTTTTCTTTTATTATATCTTGATGAAATATCTGTAATTTATTAGACCTGTTCGACAACTAACTATATGTGCTTATAATTTAATAAAACAAATATTCTGAAGCAAGGGGTCTTGACCCCTTGTGGAAATAAAAAAACTTAAGTTATCGAACACGTCTATTAAAATAAAAAAACAAAAATATTTAATTTATGGAAAGGAAAGTGAAATTATGAGTCTGGAAAATGTAAGAGAAAAATTAATGGAGAAAAAACTGACTACTTTGGAATATTTTGGTGTGGCTTTTGAGGCGTTTAAAGGGTTTTGGAAGGAAAATCCTGTAATGATGGTTTCAATGTTTGTATTTATGGTTGTATCAATTGTAATAGGAATTGTGCATTCAGAATTGAATGAGGAATTTCTGGTTTATTATGGGGCTAATGAAATAATGATATTATGGGCTAAAATATTTAATGTTTTAAATGCAGTCGCTTCGACAGTTTCATTTTTTGTTACAGCCTATTTTTTTAGAAAAGTAGCATTAATGATCGAAGGAAATGGAAAAAATATGAAATTAAAAGAATTGTTTTTAAAAACTTTGATACTGTCAGTCATATTTTTTGTAGCAGGGATTATTGGGAATAAGATGGAAAATTCAATAATTGGGAGTATTTTTTTAATTATATTCTCTATTGTTGTGCTTTGTGTGGCACTTTGGGCTTTCTGGTATTTTGAGGCTTATTATATTCGTAATTTCGGACTTATGGAATCAATCGATTACAGTTTGGAATTGTCTGATGGAAACAGAATTAGAAAATTTTTACCGGGATTTTTTATTGCTTTAGGAGTTCTGATTTTTATTATTATGACAAGGATATTTTTCAATGTTTTAAACATAGAGAATTTTGCAGCAGGTTTAATAATAGCATTTGTTTTTGTGATGATTTTTAGTTTATTAGCACTGTATTCACAAATTTTAAATACTGTAATATTTTTAAATGTGGAATATGATTATTTGGGAAAAAATTTGAATAAAGAATTAAAATTTGGAAGCGAAAATAAATCAAATGAGAATAATCAAATTTTGAATGATAACGAGAATAAAAATAAAGCTGATAATGGCTAGATAAAGAGAGGAAAGTAGAATATGAACTTGGAAAATATACATAGTAAGCTGGCTGTGAAGAAATTGCGGATTATGGAATATTTTGGAGTAGCATTTGATGTATTTAGAGTAATTTTGAAAGAAGATAAACTGTTTGTAGTTTTTGCATTTTTGATAATAGGGGCAAGAATTATAATGGGTGGATTAGAATATAAGTATACAATAGACATAGATTATTACAATATTTCTTGGGAACAGTTTGAGGTAATTGCAACATTAAAAAAAGTTTTTGATGCTTTGAATTTCGTGATTTTTATAATTACGGTTATTTTTTCGGGATATTTTCATAGAGTAATAGCATTGAAGATTGAAAATAGGGAAAATGAAATGGATTTAAAGGATTTTTCCCTAAAGATGTTAAATTTGATAGGGTTAATTGTTTTTGGAGAGGTTATTTTGGTGATTTTAGGATTTTTAGGAATGTTTGGGGCAATTATAGCTATGTTTTGTATTGTTATGATTTTGTGTCTGAGTGTAGGGATATTTTTGTATTTTGAGGCATATTATATTCGGGATATTGGACTTTTGGATTTAGCGGATTACAGCTTAAAATTATGTGATAAAAACAGGTTTAGAAAAATATTTCCTACGATTGTTTTTGAAATTGGAGCAATAGGAGTTTATTATGCCATTTTACAAATTTTTATAACAGATGTTTCTGTTGTTTCTGTAAAAATATTAATTTCTGTCGTTTTAGTGATTATTCTAACTTTCATTGGTATTTATACATATGCTTTGAACACAGTAATATTCTTAAATGTAGAATATGATTATTTCAAAAATCATAAAGATAGTCAGTTTAATTTTAAAAATGACGATAAAATTGAAGGAAATCCTCAAGTCTTAAATAGATTTTTGAGTAAGAATAAAGATGAAAATACTAGCAAAAGTGATGAAAATAAATAGAAATATAAGATTAAAGACAGGAAAAGTGAATTATGAATTTAAAGAGTTTACAGCAGGAATTGTTTGAAAGAAAAATAGTATTTTGGAGTAGCATTTGATGCTTTTAAAATACTTTTATACTAAACCCCATTTGAATAACGAATACATTATAAATCTTTTTAGTAGGTTAAATCTAATATTTATCTTCAAATAATTAGAATAAATATTCGCTTTTTAAACGGGGAATAGTATTAAAAGAAAATAAATTTTTGATGTTTTTCTCGTTTCTGATTAGGTTTTTTACTGTAACGTTGGTGGTTGTAGTACAGATTTTAAGATTGTATTGGAAATCGGAGGATGGGATCAGGATGTCGTGGTTGGATTGATGATAATGAGTATTATATTGTTATTGTTTAATACGATTTCTAGCTTTTTTAGATGATAACTTGGAATAAAATATAAATTAAATGGAATTTTGAATAGTTTTAATTTTATAAATTGATGGTCAGAAATGGCTGTCTTTTTTGTAAAATAACAAATAATGTAGTATAATTTATAGAAATTAAAAAATTAGAAAGGGGACAAATGGAAGAAAAAGTTATTGATTTTGTAAGTAAATTAATTGAAAAATCAACTGAAGCATTTATAATGGAGTTGGAAATTTATAATAAACCAACAATAAAATATAGGGTAGAAGGATTTAGTTTTTTTATTTGTAATGCTTGGGAACTGATGTTAAAAGCTAAGTTGTTAAAAGATGGAAAAAGTATTTATTATAAGGGTACAGGCAGAACTATTTCATTGGAATCGGCTATACAAAAGATATATACAGATAAAAACAAAAAATATCATATTTAATTATAAAAATAGTAAAGCTCATAGTGAATTTAATGAGTATACTTTAAATTTAATAATGGGTTTCTATAAATTAAAAAGAAATGATAAGTATTGTTTTGAATTTGGATATGCAAGAAGATACTCTCAACAGCTGGTGGATTTTTGTGTAGATTTGATAAACAGTAATCCGAATATTATTGAAGATTTGAGAAATAAAAAATAAGATAACCCCAGGGTCATAGGAATTCTAAGCATAAAGCCTACACCCATTCGGGAACCCAGAGCGAATCCTTCACAAGTTATCTTCTTAATGTTATTATAACATATTCAAAAAAAAGTCAACAAAAATATGGAAGAATCTTTAAATCAGAAAATTGCATTTTTTAGCTGTATAATTTTTATTTATTTAAAATTATAAATATCTTTTTTATTTAAGTTTTTAATTTTTTCATCTTTACTACGTTGTATTTTTGTCTTATCTGTGATAAAATTAGTATAGTTGAAAAAGGGTAAGTTTTAATTATAGCTTATATTTTTAGTAAAAAATTAATTTAGATAGGAGGATGTATGGGGATTTTTGATTTTTTTAAGTCTTCTGATAAAAAGAGAAATAAAAATAATAATGAAATAAATGAGAATAATATAAACGCTGACCAGTCTAATCGTCAAATTAGACGAGAAATTTATGATATTGTAAATAATGAATCGGAACTTATGGAAAATAACAGTTATTCAGATGATTTTAAGGAAATTTCTTATTATGACGAGTTTGGAAAAGAATTTAAAATGCCCAAAAAGGACTGGCTTAATAAAAAACTATATCCGTCCATAAAGAAAAACTGGAGCAACATGGACGGGCTGTATCCTATAATTCAGGATGCCTTTTCAAAGGAGCTGTACCCTGAAATAAAGGAGGCTGTGCTAAGATTTTATGCGGCTGACGAGGATTTTGAGAGAAAGCTGATCTTGCTTGGAACTTATCATATAAGAACAGGGGCTTATCAGAATGCTGTTGAGCTTTATGAAAAAAATCTGAATATTAATAATACGACAGAAGGGCTTTGCATAGCCTATGCCGAGGCATTGGAGCTTTGTGGACGGACGGCGGATTCTGAAAAAAAATATTATGAAGCACTGGAAATAAACCCAAATTCTGCAACTGCATTCAAAAAATATTTTGACATTGTGAAAAAGAGAAGCAAAAAGGAATATGAAAATAAAATGGAAAAACTGTCTGCAATAAGAGGAAACTGGCGGGCAAAAATGATGCAGGCTGTCGTTTATTTCAAAAAAGGCGACAAGGAAACTGGAAATTATTTTTTGATAACGGCCTTAAAGGAGTCTGGCTACAATTCAGAAGTGATGTATATTACGTCAAGTATTTATATTTTAAATGAGCTTTATGATGAATTTAAGCAATATGTCCTGGCATATTACAATCCTGAAAATCACAATGTTCACACTGCTTTAAATGTATTAAAATATTACAAAGTAAAAAATATGTATAAAGAAGGGCTGGAACTTTGTAAATTTACTTCAAAATTTCCTTGGATAGAGCATTATAAGAAGTTTATGCACTATGAGGATTATTTCTGGAAGTTAAAAGTGAAAACAGAAAGCAGAAACAAGCAGGAAAAGACGGCAAATCGCTTTTTTTCAACAAATAAGCCGCTGTGGTATTATGAATTTAACCATCCTGAATTCATGTTAAATCAGAATAGGCGTGTAAAACCAAATATTCTTATTTTGACATTTACATCAATTGGGGAAAAATCGGAACTGGCTGAAAATCTTGCAGTGTCATTGCCTTTATACTTAAATGAAAATTTACATTATAAGACAAACTTGAATTATCAGCTGGCAATCGCTTATAACAATGAAAATCTTTTTGTGTCGAAAAAGCGATACAGTACAGATTATATGAAACTGATAAGACAGCAAAATAATAATTTGAATTTTGTGCTGACGGGGAACATTCTGAAAATGCCTAGTGTTGAAAAATATGAAATTGAGATTTATTTATATGACACGTTTAATGAGAAAAAGTCAAGCTTGATTAATAAAATTTATGATGAAAATACGATTTATAATGTTCAGAATGATCTGCTAAAATCAGTAAGCAACTTTTTTGAAAGGGATTTTGCAATAAAATATGAAAAAAATTTGGACAATTTGATTTTATTTTCACCAAAGATGAAATTTCTGATTCAAAGCAAAGTCCACAAGGAACACCAGTCGTGGCGGTACAAAAAACTGCTTTCTGATCAAATTGACGTGGTGCTGGAAGACAGAAATAATGACTTGAAAAAAATTAACTTACTGGAACTTCTGTATGAAATAAAACAGACAAACAGCCAGTTGCTAAAATTCCAAAAACCAATCATTTACAGTATGAATATTCATGGTATTTTTGAAACGCAGACACTAAAAATACTTGCACCAATTATATTCAAGATATATGATGATGACGTTAATTTTCAGGCTAATATAGAAGCCTTGAACATTACGGATTCAAATTATTTGAGCTGGATAAATAAATTTTCGGGAGAATAATTATGTTTTTTTATTATAAAAAAATATTGGCAATAATAATATCCTTTTTTTACATCCTTGTAAACTACAATTTTTACAATTCCATCTATCACGAATACACGAATGACAAGATTTTCCATATAACGCTGTGGCTTGGAATTGTGGAGGCGCTTTTCTGGATTATGCTGCTTTATTCCGTTTTTTATCTGGAAAACAAGAATATTAGCAACAATTTAGATGGAAAAAGCAGGGAAGCTGTTGAACTGGAGGAAAGAAGGGATATACGTGATTTATTAATTTGTTTTGCAATATTTCTGACAAGTTTAATTTGTGTAAATATCTCACGTGTCATTTTACAAAGTTCGCCATACATGAATGATGTTGTTTCAACAGTAAGTTCATATGTTTTATTTTTTGGCGGAACAAGAGTTTTATTCATTTTTTCAACAATAGTGTTTATTTTTATTGCGGTAAGCAGAAGAAATGTATTTTTAATTTCCATTTCAGTATTAAATATGGGAGTTTCGGTATTGATATGGCTGGATTTTGATGCAGATATTACAGCGATTATGAGAATTATCATTGCCATTTTGGCAATTGCTTATTATATTCTTTTAAAGAACACTATAAAATACAGTTTTAAGCAAACTGGTAATCCAAAACTTGAAAACATTAAATAGTTTTACTATAAATAGAAGGAGGACAAGTATAATGAAAAAAAATATAACCAAATTATTATTATTGGTGTCAATCTTGTCAGTTGGAAGTATTTTGAATGCCCATAACAAAGATGTTTCCACTGATGTAAAAAAGCCGACAATAGATATACGTATCGATGGAAATGGGCAAGTAAAAAAAGATCAGACTGATGGCAATAGCAGAAGCAGTAACAGCGGCAACAATAATAAAACAGGAAGAGGTGGAACTCAGACAATCAAAAATTCAGCGGGTTCAGTAACAGTGGATTCTTCTTATACATCAAAAGGGCAAAATTATAGACAAAGATTTATAATTTTACATTATACAGCGTTGAACAGGGATAGTTCTCTTCGAGTCTTGACAACTGATGAGGTAAGTGCCCACTATTTAATCTCAGATAATAAAAATGATCCTGTTTATTCACTTGTAGATGAAAACAGAAGAGCGTGGCACGCTGGATTAAGTGAATGGAAAACAAGTAAAAATTTAAATGACAGTTCAATTGGGATTGAAATTGTTAACAATGGAAATACAAGTGGAAATTTTGAGCCATTTAAGAATTTTCAAATTAAGGAAGCTGCCGTTCTTGTAAGATATTTGGCAGATAAATATGAAATTCCTGCAACGAATATTTTGGGACATTCAGATATAGCCCCTCAAAGAAAGCCTGATCCAGGTCCATTATTCCCATGGGAAGAGTTATATAGAAAATACAATTTAGGAATGTGGTATGAGAATGACAGAAAATCAGCATATGAAAATGAATATGCAAACACATGGAATACATTGCCCGCTGCAACCGTGCAGGCAGAATTTAGTAAATTTGGATATTCTATCAATACAACAGGAAAATGGGACGAACAAACTAAAAATGTAATAAAAGTATTCCAGTATCACTTCAGACCAGCAAAATATGACGGTAAACTTGATTTGGAAACTTTTGCAATCTTAAAGGCATTAAATGAAAAATATAATAATAAATAATTAATTAAGGGGCTGTCTCATAAAGTAAATAAAATTATTAAATCATAAATTTTATAGATTTTACTATATTTATAAAATCAGTAAAAATAATATCTGTTGATTTTTAAAAATATATAACATTTATGTTAGTAAAATTATTTTTGACTTATGAGACACTCTCTTTTTAAAAATTATGTTTAAAAAATTTACAGTAGGGAAGGAAAAAATTACAATATGAAAAAATTTTCAAATAGAGTTTTGAATATGCACTATTCACCAATTAGAAAATTAGTGCCGTACATTGATGAAGCCAAGAAATCTGGCGTGAAAGTGTACCAATTACACATAGGGCAGCCTGATGTGGAAACGCCAGATACGTTTTTTGAAGGGTTAAATAATTACAAGGAAAAAATCGTTAAATATACAAATTCGGCAGGAATAATTGAATTGAGGGAATCATTTTCAAAATCTTATGCAAAAGTAGGAATTGATATTTTGCCTGAGGATATATTGATTACTCAAGGTGGAAGTGAGGCTATTCAAATTACATTGCAGACGATTTGCAATCCAGGAGATGAAGTTCTAGTTCCTGAGCCATATTATACGAATTATGACAGTTTTTTGAGAATCGCTGATGCAAAATTGGTTCCAATTGAAACTTCCATTGAAAATCATTATCATTTGCCTGAAAGAGAAGAAATTGAAAATTTAATCACTCCAAAGACAAAGGCAATAATGTTTTCAAATCCAAGCAATCCTACTGGGATTGTCTTCAAAAAAGAAGAAATGGAATTAATTAGGGATATTGCAATAAAACATGATTTATATATTATTACTGATGAAGTTTACAGACAGTTTATTTACGACGAGGAAATTGAAAAAAGTTATCAGTCGTTTATGTCAATCCCTGAAATTGAAGACAGAGTAATTTTGGTTGACAGCATTTCAAAACATTACAGCGCATGTGGAGCGAGAATAGGAGTTATTGCCTCAAAAAACAGGGATTTTATGGCACAGGCGCTAAAATTCTGCCAAGCAAGGTTATCAGTGTCAACAATTGAGCAATATGCAAGTACAAACTTGATAAATACATTGGACACTTATATCGATAATACAAGATTGGAATATAAAGTAAGACGGGATATGATTTATAACAATATCATAAAAATACCGGGAGTTATAACATATAAGCCAAGCAGCGCATTATACTTAATTGCAGAACTTCCAGTAGATGATATTGAAAAATTTGCAATCTGGCTATTAACAGAATTTAGATATGAGAATCAGACATTATCATTTGCTCCAGGACCTGGATTTTATACAACGCCAGGAAAAGGTACGAAGGAAGCGAGATTTTCTTTCTGCACACATAACTTGATTGAAATTGAAAACGGAATGAAGGTATTAAAAAAGGCATTAGAAGAGTATAATAAAAGAAAATAGTTTTAAAAATTTTTGTAGACTTGTTTAATAATTCAAAATTATGGAATTTTTTTGTGATTATGAAAGCAAGTCTAATTTTATAATAAATTTAAAAGGATTTGAACATAGCTTAAAAATGGGAGAGAAATTAATTTGATGAAAAACAATGAAAATATTGAACAGATGGAAAATACAGAAAGTACAGAAAGCTATATTGAAAGGGATATAAAAAACGCAAAGGAAATTCTGGAGAGAATGAATCCTAATCAGAAAATTAATTATCATACAATTTTGACAAAATTGATTTCAGATTGGGAAAATAAGCATATTCGTCCTAAAATACTGATTCATAGCTGCTGTGCACCTTGCAGTACCTATACGCTGGAATTTTTAACACAATATGCGGATGTGACAGTTCTGTTTGCGAATAATAACATTCATCCAAAGGCAGAATATGAAAAAAGGGCCTTAGTACAGGAGGAATTTATTAAGAAGTTCAATAAGCGTACTGGAAATAATGTCGGATTTATTGAGGATGAATATAAGCCGATGGATTTCTATAAGGCTGTGAAAGGGTTAGAAAATGAAAAGGAGGGTGGGGCAAGATGTACAGTCTGTTTTCAAATGAGGCTTGACATTGTGGCAAAAAAGGCTCAGGAATTGGGATTTGATTATTTTGGTAGTGCCTTGACATTAAGCCCGCATAAGAACAGCCAGCTTATAAACACATTGGGACTGGAAATTCAGGAAATTTTTGATGTAAAATACCTGCCATCTGACTTTAAGAAAAATAACGGATACAAACGTTCAGTTGATATGTGTGCAGAGTATGACGTGTATAGACAATGTTATTGCGGCTGCATATTTGCTGCGATGGATCAAGGGATTGACTTGAATGAATATAAATAGGGGTTGGAGAGATTAAAAAATTTAATTTGTTAAAAAATGGTGAGAAAATTAAAAATTTGTCTTGAAAAATAAACGGAAATATAGTATAATTTATTTAAGGAAATAATTGACAAAATTAGGTATTAAAAAATAGACCTTAAAGGAGCGAGAAGCCTAAATCTTCCTAAACGTAAGTTAGGTATTAAAAAATAGGCACGAATAGGAGCGAGAAGTCTAAATCTCCCTAAATGTAAATTTTAGGTATTAAAAAATAGGCACGAATAGGAGCGAGAAGTCTAAATCTCCCTAATTTTGTTTATTTTAGTTATAAAGTATTTTTAAAAGACGGTATAAATACAAAATATCGTCTTTTATTATTATAAAAGGAGGTTAATTATGAGAAAGAAAAAAGGAGAGGAGCTATATTTTGTAACTTTAACTTCTAGTTATTTGTCATACTTAGGTAGTTATGAAAGTAAAGTGTCAAAAAAAACAGACAGGCCTTTTATTGGAGTTATATTAAAAGTTGAAAATAGAGAATATTTTGCTCCGTTATCTTCTCCTAAAGAGAAACACAAAAAAATGAGAGAAACTATGGATATTATAAAAATAAAAAATGGAAAGTTGGGAGTAATAAATCTTAATAATATGATACCAGTTTTAAATCATTATAAATCAATGGTTAAAGTCAATTTGAGCATGTTGAAAAAAAGTGATAATATTAATGATAAAAAATATTATTTACTTTTAGACAAACAACTAAAATTTTGTAATGAAATCCATCAAGAAATTTTTGAAAAAGCTCAAATATTATATGATACATTTTCAAAAGACTTTTCAGAGTTAACAAAAATTGAAAGAAAAATGTATGGAAGAGTAAATAACTTTAAAGTTCTGGAGTATGCTTCAAAAGAATTTGAAAAGGAATACATAACAGAATCACTTTAAAACTAAATTTAGAAAATAATTAATTTAATAGGTTGATGTTAAATGAATTTGAATAAATGGAAAATATTTAATTGGAAATAAAATAACGAGAACGAGGATTTGGAAAATGAGAATTTTGATAGTAGAAGACGAGAGAATGATAAATGATATTATAGCTAGAACGCTAAGAAAAGAGAATTATAGTGTTGACAGCTGTTTTGATGGGCAAGAGGCGCTTAACTATATTTTTTCTGCAGAATATGATGTGCTGATATTGGATATAATGCTGCCTAAATTGGATGGGTTTGAAGTGTTGAAGAGAATACGGAATAAGGGGATACAGACGCCAGTATTGTTCCTTACTGCGAGGGAGAGTGTTCAGGACAGGGTAAAAGGGCTGGATTATGGAGCTGATGATTATTTGGTAAAGCCGTTTGATTTTGAGGAGCTGCTTGCACGTATCCGTGTAATACTTAGAAAAAATAGCATAAAGTCTGATTCAGTAGGAAATGTTTTTAAGATAGCCAATCTTACAGTTGATTGCAACATGCATACTGTATTTAGGGATGAAAAGAAAATAAAGTTGTCTCCAAAAGAATTTTCGATATTAGAATATATGATAAGAAATAAAAAAAGAGTTATTTCAAAAGATAAAATTGAGCAGCATATTTACGATTTTGATTCTGAAATAAACAGTAATGTAATAGAAGTGCATATAAGACTTTTAAGAAAAAAAATTGATACAGATTTTACGCCTAAATTAATTCATACTATAAGAGGTGTGGGATATGTCCTGAAGGAAGAAAATGAATAATGATGTTAATAAAATAAACAATAAAATTAATTACAATAAAAAAAGAATTTCAATGAAAACAAAAATTACATTATGGTATACAGGCATGATAGTTATAATTGTATTGTGTTTTTTGGGGGCAATGTTTTATATCAGTTCTATCGCTGTAAGAAATTCTGTTTATAAAAGGCTTAAAACGACAGTGGAAAAAATAAACAAGAGTATTGAGCTTGAAGATGGGGAGTTAATAGTTGACAATAATCTGAGTGTTATAACTGATGATATTTTTATTTCAATTTATGATAAAAATCTTGATTTTATATATGGTAATACAAATATTGATTTGGAAATTTCAAAAAATCCTACTGAAAGCAACAAATTAAAGATAGTAAAACAGGCTAATTCAAATTCTAAATGGTATGTTTATGACATAAGGAAAAATCTTGATGGGCATGGGGAAATACTAATTAGAGGAATTACACCTTTTTCCAGCCTTGAAAAAAACATAGAATTAATTATTTTAATATTTATTGTTATATTTCCGTTTTTAATAATTGTTTCCATTTTAAGCGGGAAATTTATAACAAAAAAATCTTTTAGTCCAATTGAGCAAATAGTCAAAACTGTTAATAAAATTTCAAAGGGAGATGATCTTTCTCAAAGAATTAATTTACAAAGTGGAGAAAGGGAAATTTATGATCTGGCTGAAACTTTTGATCAGATGTTTAATCGCTTGCAGGAGGCATTTGACAGGGAGACCCAGTTTACGTCGGACGTTGCTCATGAATTAAGGACTCCGCTTTCGGCAATTCGTATGCAAAGTGAATACAGCTTGAAATATGTGAATTTAAATGGGAAACAGAGGATAATACTAAAAAACATCTTGGAAAAATCTAAAAAAATGTCAATTTTAATTTCTGAATTGCTTATGCTTGCCAGAATGGATAAAAAAAATCAGAAGCTTAATATCAAAAACGAAAATTTAAATGAAATTATTCAGTTAGTTATTGAAATAGAAAATAATTATGCTAAAGAGAAAAATATTAAAATTATTTACGATAAAAATGGAGATATTTTTGCGGATGTTGACAAGGATATGCTTACACGAGTTTTTATTAACCTTATTTCAAATGCCATTACTTATGGAAATGAAAATGGAATAATAAAAATAATTTTAAATAAAATGGAAAATGAATCTGAAAATGCAGATTTGAAAAATTCAAATAAAATAAAATGTGAGATTATTGATGATGGAATCGGAATTTCAAGTGAACATATTAATAAAATATGGAATCGGTTTTATCAGGTTGATTCTTCCCGTTCCAGCGATAATTCAGGACTTGGGCTTTCTATTGTAAAATGGATAATAGAAGAGCATAAGGGGACAATTACGGTAGAAAGTGAGTTAGGAAAAGGGACAGTTTTTACCTTTTATCTGCCTGAAAAAATTTTGTAGTACATAACTAAAAAGGTTGTTTTAATCAATATCGAGGTAAATTTGTTGAGAAAGGAAGAAAATGAAAGCACTATGAAGAAGAGTAACGCCGGTTTTAATTTTATCAATGCTGCCTGCTTCAACTGGCATAAATTTATATTCTGCAGAAATAAAGGCTGTAACAATTAGAAACAACAAAGTAAAAATAAATTTGGAAAAAGCCAAAAAAATTGTTTTTGAACATTCAAAAGTACATTCAAATAATGTAAAATTGACAAAACTTATTTTGGAAAAAGAAAACAAAAAATATATCTATGCCATTGAATTTTATTACAGAAATAAAAAATACAGATATAATGTTGATGCAAATACAGGAAGGATAATTGCACATAGTTCCAGTGAAAGACTTGTATCTGATTCTTACTGGAATATAATGTTACCAGCACCGGCACCTATACCAGAATCAAATAATCCTGATGAAACTGCCGCTATAGCCTCAAATGATACTACAGTTAGGAAAGAGGCTAATAATTATTATGGTAAATCTGCTGAAAAAGAAAAAAATGTGGAAGATATGATTTTAGAGAAACTGAAACAAGATGTTTACGATGACTTGGAAGATGCTTCATTTGAGGAAGTTATTCTTGTAAATGTCGAAAAATCAATCTATAAAGGGACAATAAAAGTAGGTTATGTAGAGTATAATTTTAAAGTTAATTTATCTGCAGGTAAGATTTTAAGCTGGAAATTAAAAAAATAGAATATAAAAAGATAAAAATATTTAGATTTATTAAAAATTTTAAGTTAAATTTAAGGTTAATTTGTTAAGATATACTTGAATCTTTTTAAATTTAAACATATTATAATTTCTGAGCCAGGTTTATGATAAGAAAGCTGGTAATTATTATGAAGAAGAAAGCAAGAAAACTATTTGTATTGGTTATGGCAGGCTTACTTTTAAAAATGGGAATATAAAAAATGTATTGAATATTATATGATAAATTAATTGTAATAATCAAAAATTAAAATGAAAGTGAGTGATAAAAATGTTAAAAAAATTAGGAATAGCTATATTAATTGTAGCAAGCTTAGGAGTTGCAGCAAATAAATCAAAAGTAGGCAAAGTTCAAAAAACAGTTAAAGAAAACAATCAGGTAAATACAAAATTAAGTAATGAAGATAAAAAAGCAGTAAATACGGCAATAAACTTTATGAATGAATATATACGAATTAAAAATCCTGATGAGTTCAGCAAATGGTTTGCAAAAGCTCCAATTACAGAAAAATTTAGAAAAGAATATTTAAGAAGAAATAAGCATATAGAGTTAAGCGAAAAATCACTTGAAGGGAAATTAACTTCTGATGAAGAGAAATTTTTGAAAGAAAATAAGGATATTGATTATGAACATGATGCTTTACTAGGATCAGGAATAACAGATATAAGGGATGAAAGTGAATTTCAACTGAAAAAATATGATTCCAACTCTAAAACAGTTCTTTTGAAAGATAAATATGAGAAAGAATTTGTTTTAGATGGTAAAAAAAATTATCAAGGCGGGACAGAAATAACATTGAAACTTGTGAAGCAAAATGGAAAATGGTTAATTGATGAAGCAAAATAAAAACTGAATTTTAATAAAATAGAGGAGAATCAACTATGAAAAAAATCTTATTATTTATAATGATGCTGCTGTCAGCAACAGTATTTGGAGAAAAAGTTACGAATAAAATTAATTTTGAAATTTCGCCAAAAGAATTGAAAAAAATTGTGAAAAGTGAGCCGTTGTCAAATTCACATGATAATGGGAATTACGCTGTTTATTACTATGCAAACGTGGAAGATCCGTTAGGTGTAAAAAGAAATCTAAATAGTTTTGCTTTCTCTGAAAACAAGTTATTTTCATCAATTTTTGATTCATCTACAACAGATGAGGAACACACAAAAATAATCGAGGATTATAAAAAGAATGCAAGCAAGTTTTTAAAAGAAAAATTGAATAAAAAAGAACGTGCCGGGGGATTGCTGCTATATAATTCAAAAAAGGCAATTGAAATATACAGGATGATGGATCATACTTTTATAAGTATTTATCTTTATGCTCCTGAAAAATTAAAGGACATCTTGAAAAATTATGAATAATTATATTTTCTAAGTTAATTTAATAGACCTGTTCGGCAACTTTCTCTAAAGAACAATATCAGGGTATAATAATACTAGTGAAGAAAATGATAAATAATATTGAAAGAATTAAAAAACTCAAAGAAGAAAACTATCAGAAAATTTTTGGTATCAAAAAAATACTTTTGACAAAATGCTAAAACTTTTGAATGAAACATACAGAATTGAATATTTAAGAGACGGACATCCGTCAAAGATGTTTGTCCTTTGACAGGCTTGTAATTATGCTTTCATATTACCATGACTATAGAACTATGGAAAATATTGCCTTTTAATACGGTGTTGCAAGAAGTACCATCTGTGAGTGTATTAAATAGGCTGAGAACATACTGACAAGGAGCGAGGTTTTCCTTGCCTAAAAAAGGGAGCTTGTCAGAGACACCAAGATAGAAGTTTCCGTACTCCTATGTCCTGTACAGCTATAACATTCCTAAGTATAAATCAGAATTCTTTTATAACAGAGATGTAATACATGTAGAATATCCTCCAACGAAATTTCGGTTTGAAGGAGGAGATAGGTTAATATGGCCTCTTGAATACGAAGCTTTAAAAGATATTCCATTTTTTAATAAAACAACAAAATCAAGATTATTACTTGAAATTATTGATTACTATGGATTAAGGCCGTATTTATGGAGCAGTCTCATATATGATAAATCCAAAGGAAATGACTTTGAAAAGATAGAAAAAATATTAAAAAAACATGGTATAAAATATGATAAAAAAGTACCAGTTGGAGTTTCTGGAAGAACATGGGTATGCGGCACAATGCTCAAAGAATGGAATCACGAAAGTTTTGAAAAAAGTTTGATAAGTAAAAATACAGTATTAACAGTAATAGATGAAGAATGTGGAAATCAAATAGTGGAAGGGAAAGTAGAAAGGCTGAAAATGTATGGCAAAAAATTAGAGGAATATTTTTCAAAGCCTAGAAATTTTGAGGAGATAGACTGGTATGAGTTTATGAAATTTAATAATATTCATCCTATTATAACAATTTATGTAGGATATTTTTCGAAAGAAAAAATTGAAAAAATCAGAGATGAAATAAAGCCATATTATAATCAAAAAGATTTCACAATTCTGTTTTGTTATTGGGTAGATAATGGTAATGGATATGATGAAAAATATGTTTGGTAAAAAATATAATTAAAAAAAATAGGCTCAAATTTCTTGTACTAACCTATGAGAAATTTGAGTTTTCTGCTAACTATCTGCAATATTTCATAGCAAAGCGGCTCTACTAATAATCTAAAGCTGTTTTAATTGAAAAACACACGGGCATACAAGAACTGACGTGGAGCAGAGAATAACAAGAAACGTTACAGAGTTTACAGCGGGAGCAGGTTTCCTTGACGTAAAAGGGACAGTGAAGCAGGTAGGCTCATTAATTGACGGAAACTTCACATTAAACTCAAACGGCTATGAACACGAGGACTTAAAGGACATTGACAAGTCAAGAAATATTGGAATCAATATGACATTTACTCCAGGAGTAACAGAAATATACAGAAACGGAAGACTGACAGGAGAAGCAACAGGTGGAGTAGCAGTTGGAACAAGACTGAACTACAGTGAAACAGACTATGTAGCGAAGGTAAAGGCTACAGTAGGTGAAGTTACAGGAATTACTGTAAACGGAGAGAAGGCTGACTTGAGTGGTGTGAATAGGGACATAAACAATATGGTTGAAGTGAAAAAGGATAAGAAGATACTGCCTATGAATATTGATTTAGGTACTGAATATTGGCTTAATGATTATTCCAGAGAAAAACTTAAAACTGCTATGGATAAGGCTTCCACAAAATACAACATTGAAAAAATAAGGAATGAACTGACTTACTTAAATATTAAGAGAATACAGGAAAAAGCTGAAAGAGGTGAAAAATTATCAGAGAAGGAAAAAGAGGTTTATTCATTTATAGAAGAAACTAGAAGACTATACTTTGAATATACTGATAACAGTAAAGAAAAAATAAAAAAATACGTAGATATTAGTAAAATAAACAATGACTTATCTGAAGATAAAAAATTATATATTGTAAATGAAAGAGGTGAAAAAGAATTAAGCTATGATAATATAGAAAAATTTTTAAAAAATTATATAGATGAGAATTTTATTGAAAAAATTAATATAAATAATGAAAAATATCTAGGAGGAAAAACTACTGAAGCAGAATATGTTGTTGGTGCTGTTTATACATTAATATATGAAGAAAAAATTGAAAAAAATGAAGAATATCAAAAATTTCAAGATGAATGGATAACTAGAGGGATAGTAAATATTCATAATAATAAGTATATACAGGAACAGCAAAAAACTATACTGAATAAAGGCGTTTATAGCGGATTAGAGGGACTGGATGAAAAAGATGAAAGAGTAAAAGAAAGAATAAAAGAAATAAATGAGGAAATTATAAAAGAAGTACAGAAATCAACACAAGATACTTTAGAAAGATATTTGTATAAAAATTATAATAACAATAAGTTCGCTGTAAAAAATGGAATTATTACTGTAAATCGTATAAAGTTTAATGTAAAACCTAATATAGACAGTGCAGGACGCTGGGAAAATCCTTCAGTAAAGACAGATTTAAATCTGGGATCAAGTGCCTACTATGATATGGTTTCAAAAGAAATAGTTGTAGGAAATGCAATAAGAAATATTGGAACTGTTTTCCATGAAAATAATCATGGTGTGCAAGATTTCTTTGGAATTAACTATAATCAGTTAGCAAATAAGGGATATAATGACAAGTTAGCAGATGTGGGCAGATGGTTCATCTTAAATAATATATATACAGCTCCGAATGGTGGATTATCAGCAATATATGCACAAAATCTTAGAGAATACGATAGTATGAATATAAATGCAACTGGATATGAAAAATATACGTCAATTTCTAGAAGAATAGGGAAGAACGGGGATTAAAAAATGAAAAGAATAAAGTTAGAAATATTGACATTGCTCATTGCAATTGGAAATCTAAGCTACAGCATGTACAGATTTGAAGGCAGTTCAGTATATTCAGGACATAATAGAGTTGTGAACACTTCGATAGATGGGGAAATTCCTGCTGATATAGAAAGCTTTGAAGTTATAGATGAGTTTTTTGCTAAGGATAAGAATACTGTCTATTTTAGAGACAGCAGTATATTCAAAGTAGATATTAAAAGTTTTATTCCCATTGCAAGAGGGATATCCAGGGATAAAGACAAAGTTTATAAATTTCAATATGAACTTGAAGGAATCGATACTGATACAGTCAAAGTATTTAAAAATAAAAAAAATGATATATTAAATGTTTATCTGAAAGATAAAAATGGAATATATTTTTCAACTATATCTATGGGTGTTCCAATATTAGTAAAAGTCGAGGAGGCAGATTATGAAAGCTTTATAGAACTGCATTCAGGATATGCACAGGACAAAAAAAATATTTATTATAAAGGAAAAAAAATAAAAGCAAATCCAAAAACTTTTATGATTATTGAGGATAAAAGAGACATAAACCATTATTCAAAAGACAAAGATAATGTATTTTATGATGGAAATGAGATAAATAAAGCAGATATAAAAACTTTTAATGTTTTAAACTATATTTATTCCAAAGATAAAAATAATATTTACTATTTAAATAATAAATTAAAAGAAGCGGATGTGAGAACTTTTGAAGTGTTGAATGACCAGTATTCCAAAGATAAAAATAATGTATATTATTATGATGGTGAAATAATAGGGAATAGGGATGCTAAAACTTTTAATCTTTTAGATGAAAGCTATTCCAAAGATAGAAATGGTATATATTATTTAGGGAAAAAATTAGAAAATATAAATATGGAGACATTTAAAATTTTGAACTATGGTTATTCCAAAGATAAAGATAGTATTTTTTATCATGATAAAAAAAGGAAGGATTTAAATCTGAAAACTTTTAAGATTTTAAATGATTCTTATGCCAAAGATAAAAATAATATTTATTATCACGGAATACCCTTAACAACTACTGATACAGAAACATTTGAAGTTCTTAATTCTAATTATGCAAGAGATAAAAATAATATTTATTACAAGGATAAAAGGATAGGAAATATAGATGCAAGGAAAGTAAAAGTTTTAAATTCAGTTTATTTAAAAGATAAAAGTAGAGTTTATTACCTGGATAGGAATATTTTAAATAAAAATTTTGATGTCAATTATTTTGAAAAAGATAAAAATCAAATTTATCTTCGGGAACTAGAAAATGCAGATGCAGAAACATTTGAAGTATTAAATTCTGTATATTCTAAAGATAAAAATACAATATATTGCGGTACAATTCCTATAAAAGAAATGGATGTAAAAACCTTTGAATTAACTGGCGAAAATTCATCTAAAGATAAAAATAATAAGTATCATTTTTGTAAAAAGATTAAAAATTAAGAAACAAAAACTCAAATCTTTAAGCAAATAAAAAAAAGGTTTGAGTTTTCCCAAAAAATTGAAATACTGGGCAACAAATTATGGAAGAGAAAAGTTCAATAATGACGTAGCTCAGGCAAAGAACAAGGTTGAAAGAGTATCAGAAATAATGAAGGCTGTAATTGAAAATGAAGATAAGAATATTGGACTTTACTACAGGGACAGAATTGATTATGAGAAAACTAGGGATGATCTTGAGAGAGCAGGACTGTCAGATGGATTTATCCTTGACGAAACTATAGCACAGATGATGGCAGAAGTGGCGGCACAGCAAAATATAGATGACTTGCAGATAATTAGCCTGAATGACCCTAACATCAAGGAAGTGGTGGGAGCAGATGCAATAGCAGGAAGAGCTTACCATGTAGGAAACGGGAAAGTAGTAATAGTAGCTGAAAATATACAGGACTTTGCAGATGCAATAGGAACAATAGCTGAGGAAGGAAGACACATCTACCATAGAAACAACAATGGATTAAAAGACTCGGAGGACTACGCAAGTTTCTATGGAAGACAGTTTGAGAATTACTTTAACAAACGTGCGAAGGATACACCACTTTATATGATAGGAAGCAACTTGGCGTATAATGCTGGGCAGCTTGGGAATGATTGGGAGAATAAGTCTAGTATTTTCTATCACGTACCATATAAAGGTATAATAGACTTTGGTCATATATCTATCGAGATTGATGGTATAGTATATAATTACGGTAGATATAATCCTAATGCCGTTTGGGGATTTCTTCATTCTAAAGGTGATGGTGTATATGTTGAAGTAAATAGAAATGAATATTTAAATATGCATAAAGAAAAACAGGATTTAATAGAATACGAATTGAATTTAACAGCAAATGAAGAAAAAAAATTGAAAGAAAGATAATAAAAAATTTAATAAAACATAATAAAAAGAAATAATATAATTAGATGAAATGAGGTATTTATGAATAAACTTATACGTTTACTCTGCTTTTTTTGCTTATTATTGATAATTATTTTTTATGGAAAAGTTATACTTGAGAGAATAAAAATTTTTAATATGTTAAAAAAAAAATATTTCATAACTATATTCAATACAATGGATAAGGAAGCAAAAATAGTTATTTTTAATGGAAAGGATAAAATATTTGAATTTAACGCAGAATATGCAACAGATATTTTATCTGTTGAGAATCAAAATATATTTTATTTTGAACGAGATTCCTATTATAAAGACGTTAACACTATAATAGAAAAAAGTTTTGTAGTAAGATATGATATTAAAAATAATAAAATAATTGAAAAAATACCATTTCCATTTATTTTTAAAGATAAGATGCCTTATATGAAAAAAATAGGAAATAATGTATATTTTTCTGTTGGCGATAGATTGGATAGTAATCTAAAGGAGAATGAATCTATATTATATTCATATAATGTAAAAACTGAAGAAATAAAAGAAATTTTGACTTATAATGGACAAGGATTGCCTGTAATAAAAGAGAATGAAATTATATATTCAAAAGAAAATAAAATTTATAGTTTTAATAAATTTAAAAATATTTCAGAATTTCTTTTTGATGGAGATTTGCCATTTGACTATGTTGATGGTGAAATTTATTACATGAAGAAAAACAATATAGTCAAAAGGTCAAAAAAAAATTCCGATAAAATTATAAGTAAAATAGATAAAAAAACTAAAATAGGAGGTTATCCTGTAAAAATCAATGACAATTTGTTCGCAATTATTGAATTAAAACCTATACCATTAGATAAGCTGTATTCAGAATATGGAAAAATAGAAATTATAGATTCTAAAAGTAAGTCAAAATTAAGTTTGTATAAACTTTATTATGAAAAAGAAACACATTATCCTTATTTAACAAATAGTAGCTTTATATTTGTTGATAAAATATCGTTACAAAAATATCTAAATAATAAGATGTAATAGCAAAATTTAATAAAATCAATATTAATCAATTTTTTTACTAAGAATAAATTGGAAGGAAAAGAAGTAGAACTATGAATAATATTAATTTTTAATTTTGGTATCATATGACAATATTTTAAGATCAGAAATAATAAAAGATTTTTGATGTTTATTTTTAGAATTATGTAATTTTAATAGATTTTATATTATCTGTCTTTATCATTATATTATCATCCGTTATAATTTATATCTGGATATTAATATATAATATTCTTAAATGCTGGACAGCTTGGAAATGACTGGGAGAATGCTGGCTATTTAGGTGCTGGAGTTTCTTCGCCTATAAATATAGGTGGATTTTATACTACTGGAGTTTCAAGTCGGAAATCTATTAGTGGATGGAAAGGAAAAATAATATCAGGAATTTTGACAATTTTGAGACAAGCAAATGGTCTTGGAAGCATTACATTAGCAGCGGAAAAATATATAAGGAATCATGAGAAAGAAATCTTAAAAAAACTTAGGGAAAAGACAAAATAACTTTAAAAAAGAGGTAAAATATGGAAATAAAAGTAAAAAACAATATTTGGGCGAGATACGATTACATTACTTTATGGATTGATGAAGAAGAATATCATTTAAAGCCAGAATCAGAAATTTCTATTGAAGTTTTCAGTAATAAATTTTCTGTGGAATATTCGTTATTTTTTTCAAAAAGCAAAAAAATTTTTTTAGAATTTTCAGATAAAGAAGAAGTATATTTAAATTATAATAAATATTTTATTTTATATTGTGCAGGAATTTTGTTAGTTTTTTTATTACTTGCTTTATTGATGATATTAAGTATTATTTATTCCGATTTGAATATTATTAAGTTTTTTATATTTCCAATATATATAATAATTTTTGGTTATTGGTGGTTTTTTAAAAATACCAGTCTTATGGAGTTGATTAGAGTTTAAAGTTTAAGGTGATAATTTATGATATATATTTTGTTTACAATAATTTATCTTTTAATATCTTTTTTAAAAATTTATTTATATTATAGAATAGAGAATAAAAAAATATTGGTTTGTATATATGTAGTTGATATTATTTGGTCAGTTAATAAATTTTTATTATTTCCACTAGGAGTTTTTGCATTGACATTTGAAAAAAATTTTAATATTTCTAAATTATTGATTATGTCAATATGTCTAATATTAAGTTTTTTAGGAATATATAAATTTTATTTAATTATAAAAAGAATAATTGAGTTAATAAAAGTAAAAAAAGAAATAAATTTGTTATTAATTATAGATGTTCTATGGATATTATTTTATAATGTATTAATATTTATTGATAGCAAAAATTATTAAATTCCAACTTAATAAAATATTATAATTATAACGGAGATAAGAAAGAAATAATATACGATTTAAGTCATAAAAATACATATGAAATTAAAAAATATTTAAAAAGCTTGGAGAAATAAAATTTATGGATAATTATCAAGTATTAATTTTAAGTATAATATGGCAATATTTTAAGATTAGAAATAAGAGAAAGTTTTTTGAGAATTATTTCAGGAATTTTGTAACTTTAATAGATTTTGTATTATCAATTTTTTTCATTGTATTGTCGGTTTTTACAATCTATAAATGGGTAATTTTACAAAATATTCCTGAATACATTAATGAACAGGACATTGCAATGCTTGCATTTCTTAGTGGAATTATTATGTTTTATCTTTTACGAACAATTATCTTATTCCTTAAAGAAAGTGATATTAAGATAAAAAGATTATTTTTCTATCTTTCTGTTATATTTGAAACAGGGTTGCCTTTATATTTTACAATATTAGATTTTGTGTTAAGATAGTCAAACAAGAAAACTTGGATTCGTTATATTAATTTATACTGGATTTAAGTTTTCTTCAAAGTTCTCAAACGTAATTGCCTCAGTGAATGCAAGCGAATACCAGGCAAGATATGTGGAAGGAGTGTACGGAAACTTCCTACAAGACATAAAGGACAGTGGATACGTAACAGATAGAGAGATAGTGGACTTGATGAAATCGAGCATGACAGACGGAGATAGAGCTAGACTTAATGGATACAGGCTTGATGATATGCAGTATAGAATTTTCTTGGATGCAAGTTCTGATATAACAGATGAGGATAGAGAAAAAATAATAAAATATCTTGAAGAGTTTACTGGTTATGATTTAGAATTGAAAAAAGATATAAGTAATAAATATAAAAAAGAATGCGATGAAGGAAATGCAAATAAATGTGGTTATGAAATAGATTTTGTTAAAGATGCTAAAGGAAATAAAAAAGAATTAAGTGATAGTGCTAAAAAATATGTTAAAAGTAATAAACTGGTAGATGAATTAATAAAAACCCCAAAAAAAGTATTTATTACAAATGAAAAAGATAACAGCAGGACAGAAAAGTTTGGAGCTGACAGAAGTGGTTCACATGCATATGGAAATAAAGAACACAAATGTATCAGAATAAACTGTATTACCAATAATTACAGTCTTGATTTCAGAGTATCTCATGGAATACTCATTGATTTTGGAATATCTCCAGAAGAAGAAGCTAAAGTCAACAGAACAAGACAAGAAATGGAGAAAAAAAGATGAAAAAAAAGTTATTAATATTATTTTTTGTTCTTTCAAATTTAATGTTATCTAAAGATGATGACAATATTCCTTTTCATAAAGAGTTGACAGAAATAGGAAAATCTATTTTTGGGAATGTTATGGGTGGAACAAATGTTATACTTAATTCTAAGAGTTACAGTAGAGAAGAATTTGAATTATATTTTAAATTACATCCACATCAAATTCAGTCATTGGACAATATTGATAAGACAAGAAAAGAATTTGAAAAAATGTTCAACAGGGATTATCTTAATAAATATTATTCTAATGATTATATAGAATTGAAAAATGGAGAAAAATTTTTATATGGTAAATTTTATAGAATAAAAAATTATACTAATTATGTACTAGAACTTTATTTCGTTGATAAAAATAATGAGTTAAAGATAAAAATATACTATAGAGAATCAAAAGATGACAAGGGATATGACTATTTGAAAACAATAAATGATAGTACAGGCGAAGCATATTTTTATGTTCCTTTTATTTGGGAAGAAATTACAGTAATTACTGAGAATAAAAAAATTCAATCAAGAAAAGATTATTTTGGAACAGAAGGGAAATTATACGAGTACTTGTTAGAGCTATTTAAAGAAGAAATTCCAAAAGAATTTTTTGAACAAAGAAATGTTAAGAGATATAAAGAAGTTTATGAGCCAGATTATATTGAACCAAATAAAAAGTACAACTAAAGCCTATAACAAAATTGCGTAAACTAGTGTCTTGACAATGCGACCAAGACAAAGCTTCTTGCAAAACGGCTTTGCGATAACGGAAGACGGGACAGTATGGATAAACAAGGAGCATGTTGATTCAGGCAAGGTAATAGACTTCAATACACTAACTCAGCATGAAATAAGCCACATTCTGTTTGGAAAGGACAGCGAGTACCAGGCACAGTATGTGGAAGCGGTTTACAGGGAGTTCCTGACAGGGCTTGCAAGAAACGGATATGCCCAAAACGGGAGCGGAATAACCGACTACAGCAATTCAATGCTGACAGTTCAGGAGATTGCAAGGCTTAACGGATATACTGACGAGGAGATGCAGAAGTTCGTCAATGAATTCATGGAAGGGCTTATCGGAAAGCAAAAATGGAGAAACTTCAAGAATGGAGTTCAGGCCAATGTAAAAAGAGTTCCAATAGTAGGGAATGCAACTTCTAAGATACTGACAAAAGTAAGCCAGGTTGACAGAAAAATAGCCCCTAAGGCTGGAATGAAAGCAGGAGTTGCTACAGGAAGAACCATAAAAAAAGCAATAGATAAAGTTGATAGGATAAAACGGAATGTGCAGGCTCATAATCAACGTAAGGCAAAAGAGAAAGCACAGGCTGTAAATGCTGCAAAAAGAAAAACTGCCGAAGAGAAAAGAATAGCTCAGGAAAAAGCGGACAAAGCTTGAATAGAGAAACAGCAATGAGTTATATCCTTGATTGGGGAGCAAATTTTAGAGGAAATTTAAATTTAAGCCCTCTGCAAGAAAATTTATTAAAAAGAGTCAGTCCTAATGTATACAATGCTTATGAGGCGAGTGGAGCAATATTTGCTTCTAAAGAAAAAGGAACGCCAAAACAGTTGGAAAGAGCGTTGGAGTATGCAAAAAAAATGAAAGCAAAATATGGAGACAATCTAGTAAAGGTAAGCGGACATTCTCTTGGTGGTGCCGAAGCTATACATGTTGGTTCACATTTAAATCTTCAAGTGGTAGCAGTAGATCCTGCTCCTGTAAATAATCCAGGTAAGTATATAAATAATAAGAAAATGGTTGTAATAGTGCCTAATAATGGAAGAGGTACGTTAAATAGGACAATTATAGACAAAAACGGTGGAAAAGTAAATCAGTTTGCTCCAGGAAATGAATATCTTCCTAAACCAATTTCAGGAATATTTAATATGGGAATGGGAAATAATGCACATTTGCCAGTATTAGAAGTCAAAGCTGGACAAAATACCCATGAAGTAGATGATGAAGATATGAAAAGGGTAGAAAAAGAACTTAGAAAGAAAATGGGGTGGAACTAATGAAAATAAAGAAAAGAGCTCTACTTTTTTTCATATTTTCCCTGCTTCTTTCCTGCGTTGATTTTAGAAGTGATGAAACCCTAAAAGAAGAATGGTTTCATCAGATACATAATTTTTTTAAGTCAGAATATAACTTGATATTGAGCAAGGAAGATTTTGATATAAATATGGAAGTCTACTATAAGCCCTTTTCAAAAGGTAGAGCTTTTCTTCTGAAACCTAAAAAACCTATAGAATATAAGTCAAAATATTTTAGGGAAAATCAAAATCTACAGTGGGTAAATGAAGGTAAAGATTGGCATTTATCTTTGTGGAATGAAGAAACTATGAGAATATTTATGGAACCTATTGAAAATGATGATAAAAGATCTGAGATTCC
Organism: Leptotrichia sp. oral taxon 223; assembly: GCF_013394795.1. Lineage (NCBI taxonomy): Bacteria > Fusobacteriati > Fusobacteriota > Fusobacteriia > Fusobacteriales > Leptotrichiaceae > Leptotrichia > Leptotrichia sp. oral taxon 223. Next base: position 150,058 of record NZ_JABXYU010000004.1, on the reverse strand, counting down.
TTTTTTTAATACATAAATTGCAATATTAATTTCTTTAAGATAATAGATTATCTTGGACTTAGGCCATATGTATTAAATAATTTAATCTATGATAAATCAAAAGGAAATGATTTTGAAAAAATAGAAAAAATATTTGATGAGTATCCAAATATAAAGTATGACGCTACAAATGTTCAATGGGCATGTGGATTATTAGATAAAAGAGATCCTGGATACAGTGTGAGTTTTATTTATGTCCAAGATAAAGAATGTGTTGTAAACAAAAAAAGTTATAAGGATAACATTGACATATATTCTTTAAAGGGGATAGAAAAATATGGAAAAATATTTAAGGAATATTTCAGCCAAGAAAGAAATTTTGTGAAAATAGACTGGTATGAATTTATGAAATTTAATAACATAACACCGATACTAATATTTGATATTCCAGATTATCTAACTAAAAAAGATGTTGAAAAACTAAGGGATGAAATTACTAAACACTATAATAAAAAAGATTTCATTATACTTTTACAAGGAACAGACACTTATATAGATAAAAATGGAAATGAGGTATATGATGCTTTTGGTGTGTGGTAGTAAGATTTTAAGAGTATAAATAAAGGAATAGTATTTATGTTTTCTATTCAGAAAAAACATAAAAGAATTAGTTGAAACAAAAAGAAAATATTAAAGAAAGAGAGCAGTATATGAATTTAAAAAGAATTTTATTCATTTTATTTCTAGGATTATGTTTATTATCTTGTGGAAATAAAACAAAATCAGAAGAAAACAAGCAGGAAGAAAAAAAGGGAACTGTTGAAAATACTGAAAAAAGTACAGAGAACAGATATGGAAGCAATTTGGTGGGCTATGTTACAAAACAAAATGACTGGATGGAATTTGAAGATCCTAATGCTTCACAGAATGCAAAACACCTTTAGTAATAATCTAAGGCTGTTTTACCATAAAATATTGAAAAATGAAATAATATTTTTATTAGTTCCATTAAGTTCTATTTTTATAAAAAATTTAATTTTGATACATATTTAAAGCGTAATTTTTATGATATTTTTTCCACCATTTTCAAAAAAATTATCAGTTATGTAATTTTATTAGTATTTTTAATAAATTTACTATATTGTAAGTTTAAATAGATTTAATTTGGGAAATATTTTGAGGAACATTTTATGATGAACTTCCAAAAGAATTATTTAAAAAGTCAAATTTTTGTGGGAAATTACAGAATTTTTTAAGGAAAAAGACTAAAATTTTACAAAATTAGAGTGTATAATACGATTGTAGGAATATCTAAAAATTATAAATCTACTAAGATAGTTATGAAAAAAAGGAGGATGATTAACTATGAGAAAAATGGGAAATATAGTACTTGGAGCTCTAATCATGCTAGTTGGACTTGTAATTTTGACAGAAAGTAATGACAATCATATTGATATAAAAATTGCAGATAAAGAGAATCTGAGTGTAAATAATGTAAAAAATGTGACAGCAGTAACTGAACAAAAAGGCGCAGGCAAGAAAGTAAAGGCTGTAATTATTGAATTTGACAAAGCGATAGAAAAATCAAAATTGTCAAAAGATGCCGTTACTGTAACTCAAAAAAATATTTCCAAAAAGAGTACAGGAGATACAGAAGATGAACCTTTAGCAAATACAACTGAAACAAAAGTAAACAGGGAAGTTTCCAAAATATATACAAGTAATAAAATAGACGAAACTGGAAAAGAAGCAAATGGTAAATATCTTTATGTAGAACTGGCTGAAGATACAAAAAATAACAATATTGTTACACAATCAGACTTGGATAGTGTAAAAATATCCGTTTCACAAGATAAAAATAATTATTTTATAAGTAGTAAAAGTTTTAATGTAAACGGTAAATAAAATTGAGATGGGAGCTTTTGGCTGAGAATGAAAAAAATAAGAAATTTATTATTACTTACTGGTTTGATAGTGGTAATAGTCAGCTGTTCAAACGAAAATAATATGCATTTGAATAAATCTGACTTAAACAAAAATATAGCAAAAAATAGTGAAACAACAGGAAATGGCTATTTAAAAAGTATAACATATTCAAACTTAACAGACGAAAAAACGCAAAAAGAAGTACAGGAAATATTAAAAAATTCTGGAATTAATTCTCAAAATCTAAATTTATTTTTTCAAAGCGTAAATTATTATAATAAAAAAACAGAAAATAAAGATTTAATAAAATCAGGCTTTGTAAATTCGCAAAATATAAATCCAACTTATGATGAAGCGGAAATACAGAAGCTATGGGATAAAAATAGCAGTAATTTTGCAGGATTTAATTGCAGGATAACTGCTTTTACACTTATGAAAGATTTTATAACAACAAAAAATTCACTTTTAAAATCAGGTGAAATGCTTTTTATGGATATGGAATCACTGAAAAATGCGCCATTTAAATTATTTTCAGAAACGGAAAAGAATAAATTTGTGAATTTATTTTCAGAAATTCCGACAAAGGCTGGTAAAGATGTGAGCATTCACGTTGAAAATGTAAAAAACGTCTGGAAGGAGCGGGGAGTTGTATTTGATAAAAATAGTAAAATATCAATGATTTCTGTATTTTTTCATTTTAATGACGAGCCTGAAGAAAATATTTTATTTATTGGGCATGTCGGGGTTCTTGTTCCAGAAGAGGATGGAAAACTTATGTTTATTGAAAAGCTGGCATTTCAGCAGCCCTACCAGGTATTAAAATTTAATAATCGAACGGAACTGAATGATTATCTTATGAATAAATATGATACTGCATGGGGACAGCAGACTGCGAAGCCATTTATTATGGAAAACGATGAATTGCTGAAGGGCTATAGAGGCAATCCGAATAATAATAAATAGTTATTTTTGAATATTTTAAAAGGAGTATGCTAACAATGTTTTTCTTAAAAAGAAAAAGAATATGGAAATTATTTGCAGGAATGGGTTTATTAGTAATTTTTCAATTTGCGTGCAGCAATGAAGTGAAAAATAATTCTAAAGAAATAAATTCAGAAAGCAATATAAAATCTGAAAAATTAATAAATCCGGAAGAAATGACAATAGAAACGAGATATGGCGTTCCGCAAGGGTATAAAAGAGTGGCAGTAGAAAAAGGCAGTTTTGCTGAATTTTTGAGAAATCAGAAATTAAAGCCCTATGGAGAAAAAGTGCAGTATTTTAACGGAAATTATAAACGAAGTGAAGGTATTTATGATAGCGTATTTGATGTGGAAATAGGTGACAGGGATTTGCATCAATGTGCCGATGCAATAATGCTTTTGCGTGCGGAATATTTTTACGGGAAAAAGGAATATGATAAAATCAGCTTTAAATTTGTGACAGGTTTTAATGCGCAGTATTCCAAATGGATGCAAGGATATCGCATAAATCCTAATGGAAAAGGAAGCTATTATAAAAAATCCGCTCCATCTAATACATACAAGGATTTTAGAAACTTTATGAATATTGTTTTTGGATATGCGGGAACATTGTCGCTTGAAAAGGAAATGATACCACAAAAAATTGAAAATATGCAAATCGGAGATGTATTTATTATGGGAGGCAGTCCAGGACACGCTGTTATTGTAGTGGATATGGCTAAAAATGAAAAAGGTGAAAAAATATTTATGCTTGCCCAATCATATATGCCTGCACAGCAAACTCAAATTTTGATAAACCCAGAAAATGGTGGAGTCTGGTATTCGTTAAAAGGAAAAGATATGCTTGTAACACCTGAATGGAAATTTCCAGTAGGAAAATTAAAAAAATTTTAGTTTTTTAACGTAAGGGCATCAGACGCCATGCCCTTACAACCCCGCTTTTCGGATTTCAATTTTACAGCAAAAGACAAAACTCGCTTTTAACAAAAGTTATTTTAGATTTTATAAAGTTATTACAAATTCAAATAAAATAGAAAAGCTCAAACAAGTTGTCTTTTACTGAAAAATTAAAATCTCGGAAATTTATAATAAATATTTTTTTTAACAAAATAAATTTTTTAGTTTCAATAAACGGACGGAGCTTTTATTTGTTCAACTACGACTGTCTGATGATTGAAAGGAGAAATTTTGGAGTTGGGAAAATAAAAGTCGGAGTCTAGCCATAGGTTGTAGGATTTGCGGCAATGAGCAATCTTACGAAAATAAAAAAGAAAAATCATAGTAATATGAAAAAATATATATTAATCAAAATATCCAAAAAATAATAAAAAACAATTTAGTTGAATGATTATGAACTGGCTATCAAACAACCTTATTATAAAAATTTATTTTTATTTTTAAACGGGGTTTAGTATACGATATTTAAAATAATAAAATAAAAAACTCAGAAGATAAATATTATTTTCCGAGTTTTTTTGTTAAGAAATTAAATAATTAGATTATTTTTTTACTTTTCTTGTTCTTTTGTCCCTTTTACCATCCTTTTTGCCTTTTGAGCCTTTTGATGATTTTTTATCAGAAGATTTTTTTCTTCCTTTTCTGTCTTTTCTTCTATCTGATTTCTTACCAGAGTTTTCTTTGCCATTTCTGTTTCCAGTAGCTTCTTCAACAAGCGGTTTTGAGTCTTTTTTTGAATTTAAGGCTCGCATTATGTATTGCGCTTCTTGCAACGGTACTGTTATGAAAGAGTATTTGTCCATAATTTTGACATCTTTTACTTTTCTTCCAGGCGTTTTTGCTTTTTTGTTTAACAAATCTAGCAATCGTCCCACATTATAGCCGTCCTTACTTCCAAGTGCGATAAATAATCTTGTTTTATCATCAATTTTAACTTTTACATCTTGAATTTCACTATAATTGTCAGGTAAAAATTCATCTTCATAAACATGTCTTAATACAGAGGCAAGCACTTGCTTTGCATCTCTTCCATCCATTAATTTTTCAGCCAGCTCCTCATAAGCGCCAAAATCATTTTCCTTGATGATTTCATCAACATAAGCAACCAGCGCTTCTCTTTTTGCCTCAAGGATTTCTTCTACATTTGGAATGTTTTCTTTCTTAATGTCTGTTTTTGTGATACGTTTAATTTGAGCAAGCTTGCTGGCTTCTCTTGGAGTTACAAATGTTATTGCGACACCTTTTTGTCCAGCACGTCCTGTTCTACCGATTCTATGAACATATGATTCGGCTTCCTGAGGAATAGAGTAGTTGATAACATGTGTCAGATTGCTTACATCAATTCCACGTGCGGCAACGTCTGTTGCGACTAATATTGTCAATATTTTTTTCTTGAACAGGTCAAGCGCTTTTTGTCTAAGAGCTTGGGTAATATCTCCGTGAATACATTCTGCATCGTAGTTTCTTGCCTTTAATTTATTTGTAACATCGTCAACTTCTGATTTTGTACGGCAGAATACAATTCCGTAAAAGTCCTGTTCATAGTCAAGAACTCTGCATAGGGCTTCAAACTTATCTTCCTGCTTTACCTCATAGTAAATTTGTTCAGTAAGATTAGTTGTAAGTTCCTTTTTTTCAACTCTTAATAATTTATGTTCTGGCATGAATCTTTTTGCGATAGCCAGAATTGCTTTAGGGATTGTTGCTGAAAAGAATAGCATTTTTTTCTCATCGTTAGTTTTTTCCAAAATAGTTTCAATATCTTCCAGAAATCCCATATTAAGCATTTCATCAGCTTCATCCAGTACAAAGTAGTCTAAATTGTCAACTTTTAGAACTTTTTTTCTCATTAAGTCCATAACACGCCCTGGAGTTCCAACAACAATATCTATTCCAGATTTTAATTTTTTTATCTGATTTTCTATGGAAGCCCCGCCATAAACAGCAAGAACCTTTAAATCCTTTGTTCCCTTCAATGAATAAATTTCATCGGCAACTTGGTTGGCAAGTTCTCTTGTTGGCGTTAAAATTAAGGCTCTAACTATCTTGTCAGCTTCAATTGTTTCCAGAATCGGAATACCAAATGCCGCAGTCTTTCCTGTCCCTGTCTGAGCCTGTCCTATCAAGTGAGTCCTTTCCTTTAATAATTCAGGAACTACCAGTTTTTGTATTTCACTTGGCTCCTCGAATCCTTTTTTGCTTAAAGCGTTAAGCATCTCTGTACTTAACCCGAAATCTTCAAATCTTTGCATTACTTTTTGTTTTACCTTCCTTATTTAATTTATACTCATTATTTATAAAAAATTTTTTGTATATATTATTATACCATACTTTTGTCATTTTTGTACTTAAATTATTTAAAAAATTTTTACATGTTAGAATGTATGGTAAAATATTGAGATTTTTTTATTCCATCAGTTTAAATTTATAAAAGATACAGGAACATTAATTATTTCTGCATTTAAATTTATTATTTAAATCATTTTTATCTGTCGGGATTCCAAGTACCAATAACTAGAAACTAAAAATAAGCAAGTAAAAAATATTTAATTTGCAATTTAAAAAATGTGTGATATAATTAATAAAAGCTGGGTTATTCTTAAAATGATCCTGAAAACTTGATTAATAGAAGATGTTGAGTTAGGAATATTGTTTTAGGATAAAAGTATACTACGAATTTGAAAAAATTGAAGATAAAAAGGTGAATGCTTTGAATAGACAAAAATTTAATCAGTATGGAAAGATAAAATTATACATTGCAGCCTGTTTTTGGACATTTTCGTTATCACTGCTTGCAAATGGGAGTAAAAATTCGATTAGTAAGAACAAGGTTGAGGACGAGGCAGTAAAAATTGATATCATTATTAATAAGAATGACATTAATGAGTTTGAAAATGGTGGCGATGAAATAGAAAATGATGAGGATAAGGATTTGATTTTTTTGGATCAGATTCAGGATGATGAAGATGAAAAGAAACAGAAAAAATTGAAAAAAACTAATAAACTCGAACGATTTATTCAAAAAATAGATGAAAAAGTTAATCCAATAATAAAATTTCAAATTTCAAAAAGCTATGGAACATGGTATCTTCTGAAGACAGAAGATAATTTAGAAAAAGATTTAAGAAATGTACGCTATGATTTTTTACAGCAGGAAAATGGCTATTTGGTTGTTAAAAGCTATTTTGATCCTAAAACAAATAACTGGAATGAAGAAAGATATAGAGCCTGGATTGAGGAGAAAAAGGGGCACGTATATTTTGAAGTTGAAAAGAAATATTTTAAGAATAATAAAAATGAAATAGTATTTTTTGATAAAAATTACCGTTATATGATTATTAGATACAGCAATGGGATTACAAAGGTATTTTCACGTTATCCCAACAATAATAAAATTTCTCTTGAAGATGAAGAGCTGGAAGAATTTGAACAAATTGTGGAAAACAAAAGCAACTTAAAAAATGTTATTTATGATGTGAAAATAAAAAATATCAGAGAAATAGAAAACGAAAGGAAAAAAGCTGAATTAAAGGCTAAGACAGACGAACTGGAAAAACAGTTAAGTGAAAATCCCGCAAGTGTATTTCAAATTGATACAATTGGTGCGAAAAAAGAACTCGAAAGAAGAAAGAAGAAAGAAAAAATGTTAAAATTTGAAACAAAAGATGGAACTAAAAATGTAGAAGTTATAGACTTACAAGATAAAGACTTAAAAAATGGAAATAAAATAAAAAGTAATGATAATGACACAGGAACAAATAAGGAATATTAAGTATAATAATTAATTATCAAATTTTTATTGAATAGAATTTGAAAAACTGTTTTGAAATAAAGTTAAAAATTGAAAATTTTTTTAAAAATAAAAAACAATTAATTTTTATAATAATTTAAAATAGTTAAAATATACAAAATACTGGATATTTAGGAGAAAAAAATGAAAAATACACTAAGAATTGTTTACGCTATAATATTTTTAATATTATTTATGTGTCTGTCACTTTTTTATAATTTTTTTGTTGCAAAAAAAGAATATAAAAATGTTAATATAAATGTAAAAAAAGGAACGACATTTGTACAGATTTACAAGGATTTAAAGTTAAATTATGGAATTATAGACAGAGTTTATCTAAAATTAAATGGGGGAAATATAAAGTTAAAAGTAGGTACTTATAAGTTTAACGGAAAATTCTCAAAATATGAAATTATAAAAAAAATTAAGAGCAGTGAAACTAACGGGGTTAGGCTTACAATTCCTGAAGGATTTACTTCAAAGCAAGTATTTGCACGGATGGAGGCATTGGAGCTGGGAACTCCTGAAGAAATTAACAAAGCCTTAAGTGAAATGGATTTTCCATATCCGCATGAAAATAATAATTTTGAGGGATATTTTTACCCTGAAACTTATATTTTTTCTGAAAATGTAACGACAAAGCAAGTTATTCAAACCATTCTTGCTGAATTTTTAAAAAAATTCCCACCTGAAAAATATCCTGATAAACAGAAGTTTTATGATACTTTGAAAATGGCTTCGATTGTGGAGGCAGAAGTGCCAGATGCGGCAGATAAACCAAAAGTTGCGGGAATATTTATGAAAAGACTGGAAATTGGAATGAAGCTGGAATCAGATGCCACTTTGAAATACGAGTTAGGCAGACAGGCTACAAGAAATGAATTAAAGGCACAAAATACTGCATATAATTCATATAAAGTAAAAGGACTGCCCCCAACACCAATTGGCAATCCTCCAATAGAAACTTTTAAAGCGGTATTAAATGCTGAAAAAACAGATAATTTGTTTTTCTTTACATACAAAGGAAAAACCTATTATTCAAAAACCCACGAGGAGCATTTGAAAAAACGTCGTGAAAGTGGACAGTTAAAATAATTGTTATACTTAAAAATAAAAAAACGGGAACAAATTAATGGAAAAAGTAAAAAAAATTGAAAAGAAAATATTGGAAAAATTGCAAAAGACAATTGAGAATAGGCTGATTGTTGAAAAAGAAAAAATTCTTATTGCATTTTCTGGAGGGCCAGATTCGGTTTTTCTCTATTATTTCCTAAACTTTTTAAAAAGCAGACTTTCACTCGAAATTTCGATAGTTTACATTAATCACAACTTACGCTATGATGTTGAAAACGACTTGAAATTTGTAAAGGAATTTGCAGCTGAAAATAGTGTTGATTACTATATTGAAAGCATAGATGTAAAAAAGCATGCAAAGGAAAACAAGAAGTCGCTGGAACTTGCTGCAAGGGAGCTGAGATATAAAGCTGTTGAAAATATAAGAAAAAAAATAGGCTATGATAAAATTGCAACAGGGCATAATTTGGATGACAATGTGGAAACCTTTATTTTTAGGCTTTTGCGGGGGACTTCGATAAATGGATTAAAAAGTATTCCAAGAGTGAGGGATAATATAGTAAGACTGATACTGGAATTTGAAAAAAGTGAAATCCTATACTTTTTAAAACAGAAAAATCAGAAATATATAATTGATTATACAAATGCGGAAAATGATTATACAAGAAACTTTATCCGAAATAAAATTTTCCCTGATTTTGAAAAAATAAATCCAAGTTTTAGACAAAAAGTTTATGCATTAATTGAAGAAATTAACGATAGAGAAGCTGCAGGACCTGAAAAAATTGAAAATTTTGATAAAACGTCTGAAATGCTTAAAAATGAAAAGGAACTGGAAAAGAATTTAAGGTGGAAGGATAAACTGGTTCAGTTTTTGAAGCAAAATGATGTGGAAGTTTCAAGAGAGAAGATCAATCAGATTTTTGACAGTTTTTTTTACAAAAATAGAATTTTGAAAAATAAAGGCTCAAAGGAATTTTATCTTGGAAAAGATAAATTTTTGCAAAATCAATATGGAAATTTGAGGATAGTAAAAAAGAGTAATAAAAATAACAATAGAACTAAAAAGAATGAGAATTTTGGCAGTTCATATGATAAAGTAAAGGTTTTAAAGAAAAATCAAAGTATCGAGTGGTATAATTATAAGATAACGTTGTATGAAAAAGTTAGCGATTTTAAAACTTCTTTTGTAAAGGAAGAAAATATGAGTTATACGTTTTTTAAGCTTGTTGATGACATAGATTATAAAAAAATTGTTGTTAGAAGCCGAAAGGATGGGGATAGAATTTTTGTCAAAAAATTGGGACATAAAAAAGTTAAGAAAATTCTGATTGATGAGAAAATTTCAAAATGGGAAAGAGATTTCATGCCGATTATTGAGATGGAAACCTTTGAAAATCAGGATTGCGTAAAAAAATTCTGGAATGAGGAAATGAAAGGTGAAAAATTAGGTTCTGAATTTCAAAATGGTAAAAAAGGTATTAAAATGAAAGAAATTTTGACAGTTTCGGATATTAAATTCTCAAAATTTTTGGAAAAACTTTATAATAATGATATTGAAAAACTGGAAAATACCAGTAAATTATTAATAATTGGGAGGAAAAATGGCAGATAGAGATAAAAACGATATAAGAAAACGACTGGAAGAATTGCGAAAAGATAATAACAGAAAAAATAACAGGCAGGATAATGGGAATAAATCTCCATTTTCGGGATTTCTATTTTTTATTTTTGTAGTCTTGTTATTTACTTTTACAGCATTGTTTCACCGTGATATACAGACATATTTCTTGGAAAAAAAGGATATTCCATATACAGAATTTGTAAGCAGAACACAGAAGGGCGATTTTCCGGAAATTAATGAAAAAGATGATAAATTAATCGCACAGGTGAAGGAAAATGGAAAAGATGTTCTTTATTATACAAAAAAAATAACGGAACGTGTTGGAAATGAACCAAAAATAATAAATGCAATTGAACAAAAGCATGTCAAGCTAAATTCATTGCAGCCATCAGGCGGAGGCTTCTTTTTGGCAATCCTAATTCAGTTTTTACCAATGGTTGCGATGATTGCGCTTATGGTTTACTTGGCTAGAAAGATGGTAGGCGGTTCGCAAGGTGGAGGGCCAGGAAATATTTTTGGCTTTGGAAAATCAAGAGTTAGTAAAATTGATAAAAAACCGGATGTGAAATTTGATGATGTGGCAGGTGTTGACGGAGCAAAGGAAGAACTGCGGGAAGTCGTAGATTTCTTGAAAAATCCTGAAAAATATACAAAGGCTGGAGCGAGAGTGCCAAAAGGTGTGCTTTTATTAGGAAGGCCGGGAACTGGAAAAACATTGCTTGCAAAAGCGGTGGCTGGAGAGTCTGGAGCGTCATTTTTCAGTATTTCAGGTTCAGAATTTGTGGAAATGTTTGTCGGAGTTGGAGCGTCACGTGTAAGGGACTTGTTTGAAAAAGCGAAGGAATCCAGCCCATCAATTATCTTTATAGATGAAATTGATGCCATCGGTAGAAAGAGAAGCGTAGGAAAAAACAGCGGAAGCAATGATGAAAGGGAGCAGACTTTAAATCAGTTGCTAGTTGAAATGGACGGGTTTGAAACAGACACAAAAGTTATTGTACTTGCGGCAACTAACAGGGAAGATGTCCTGGATCCAGCATTATTGCGTGCAGGACGTTTTGATAGACGTGTAACGGTTGATGCACCTGATTTGCAAGGACGTATTGCAATATTAAAAGTTCATTCTAGAAATAAAAAATTGGCAAGTGATGTAAGGCTGGAAGATATCGCTAAAATAACACCTGGATTTGTTGGCGCTGATCTGGCAAACTTATTAAACGAAGCAGCAATTTTGGCAGCAAGAAGAGCCAGTGATACGATAAAAATGGCTGATTTAGATGAGGCTGTGGATAAAATCGGAATGGGGCTTGGACAAAAAGGTAAAATTATTAAGCCAGAAGAGAAAAAGCTGTTGGCTTACCATGAAGCAGGACATGCGATTATGACTGAATTGACGCCAGGAGCCGATCCTGTACATAAAGTTACGATAATTCCTAGAGGAGAGGCTGGAGGATTTATGATGCCGCTTCCTGAAGAAAAATTGGTAACTACAAGCAGACAGATGTTAGCTGAAATAAAAGTGCTATTTGGTGGACGTGCAGCTGAGGAAATTGGACTGGATGATGTGAGCACAGGAGCATATTCTGATATAAAACGTGCCACAAAAGTTGCAAGAGCCTATGTTGAAAGTGTTGGAATGAGCAAGAAACTGGGGCCGATTAACTTTGAAAATTCAGACGACGAATATTCATTTGCTCCAAATAAAAGTGATGAAACTGTTAGAGAAATTGACTTGGAAATAAGAAAAATCTTAACAGAAGAATATTTTAACACTTTAAATACATTGCAGGATAATTGGAGCAGGTTAGAAGAAGTTGTAGCGTTATTGTTAAAAAAAGAAACTATTACTGGAGATGAAGTTAGAAGAATTATCAAAGGTGAAACTGCAGAACAAATTTTAAAAGAAAATGAAAATTTAGAAAAAGAACATAAAAACGAAGAAAATTCTGAAATAGGGCAAACTGAAAAAACGGAAGCAGTGGAGGAAGTTAAGAAAGAATTAGAGCTTGAAAAGAAAATAGAAGAGCAAGTGACAGAAAATGCTAAACAGCTGGAAGAAAAAAGCAAGACTGAAAAATTGGCAGAGGCTGTACGGGAAATTACTGGTGAAACAGGCGGCATATTGGAAAAGACTTCTGAAACAGAGGAACCCAAAGACGATTCTAAAAATGATAATCAAGATGATAATAATGATAGCAGCAATAATTCAGATGATTCTTCTGAAAATAATGATGAATCAGGAAATAAAACAGAAGAAGCGAATAATGAATCGGATAAAAGTAAAAAGAGAAAAAACAATTTTAAATTACCTAGCTTTATGGAATAAGATTTAAAAATTTAATTATAAATAGAGGAATGACATTGGATTTGAAACTTTGTTGTTTCTCTATTTTTTATTTCAATAATAACGGTTTTTCGATTACTGTAAAAAATAACATAAAATTTTTAAAAAATGTATTGACAAAATATAAATTATGTTGTATACTTTCAATGTAAAAAGAAAGAAAGTATATTACTGTTTAAAATAAACAGAATAAAATTGATTAGTATAAAATAAAAAGTACGCTTTGTTTGTTTTAATAAATTATGTGGTACAATACTGATCATTAGAGAATAAAAATTAAAAATGATAAATGGAGGAGATTTATATGAAAAAATTATTTTTAATACCGGTAGTATTATTAGCGGGAGTTGTGGCATGTTCAAAATCTGGAAAAGATGAAAAAAAGGAAGCAAAACAAATAGAAGTAAAACAGGAAGCTGACGCAGCGGCTGCAATTCCTGCAAGCAGTGCAAAAACAGAAAGCAGTTATGAAGCTCAAATACTGAAAAGAATGGAAGCGGTAAAAAAGGAAGTTCAGCCAGCTTTGGATTCTGGAGTGACAGCAGATATGAACAATGCAATTCAAAAATTAGGTGATTCATGGGAAACAGAAATGAAAAAGGTTTATGAATTGCTGTTATCGAAACTGCCGGAAAATGAAAAGGCAAAATTGCAAAAGGAGCAGGAAGAATGGGTGAAAAAAGTTAAAGAAGATGTCGAAAAAAGCGCTGAGGAGTCAGAAGGCGGAACAATATCAGGAACTCTAGGTGGAAATGCCTGGGCAAGCGGAATAGAGGAAAGAACTTTGGAACTGGCGAAAAGATATGATAAGATACATAAAAAGTAACATTTATAATTAGAATTTTAAATTATCTGTGAATTAACTATACGAAATAAGGGAGAAATATTGATGATTATGAAAAACAAAATTTTTAAAATATTTGTAATTATGGTTTTAGTGACAAACGTAAGTTATGCAAAAAACAATGTAAAAATAGATAAAGCAACATTTCAGGAAATAGCTGCTACATATTCAAAAGATAAAAATGGAGTTTATGTTTGGGAAAATAGAGGGTGGAAAAAATTAGAAGAGCTAGATCCAATTACTTTTCAAATTATAAATGTTAGCGGAAGTGTACGTCAATATCTAAAAGATAAAAATGGAATTTACAGTATCATTTACAGTATGGATGGAGATAGCGATAATTTGGTACTGGAAAAATTGCCATATGATAGTCAAACTTTTGAAGTGATAAACAAATTATACACGAGAGATAAAAATAATATTTATTACTCAGATAGAAAAATAATAGGAGCAGATTTATCTACATTCCAAATAGGAAGTGACGGTTTTTCAAAAGATAAAAATAATATTTATTTTGGAGGTAAAAGGATATTGGGTATTGATAAAGATACCGTTAAGATAATAGAACTTCCTTATATAGAGGATAAAAATAATGTTTATTATGGAAATAAAAAAATAGAAGGAGCAGATAAAAACACATTTGAATTAACATATGATTTTAAATCTGTAGTAAATGGGTATTATTCAAAAGATAAAAACAATGTCTATTATGAAAACAAGAAATTAAAAGGTATAGATGTAAAAACATTTAAGAAAATAAACAGATTAGTTGACAATTTTCTTATAGAAGATAAAAATGGATTTTACATTGTTGAGAAAGATGGAAGTATAGCTCCGATAGACGGTAAGAAAGTGGATATTGAAAATCTTTCGCAGTTAGCAATCAAAACTAACTTGTATCATGATAAGGACAGTATGTATTTTGTAAAAAATCATAAACTTGTAAAAATAAAAGACGCTCCTAAGGTTGATCCATATAATTTGTCGACATATAATAACAAATATATAAATAAGTATGATGTAGTTTATTACTTAGACACAGATGAAGGTGCATTTAAAAAACTTGAAAAAGCAGAAAGCCATCAGTTTAGTGCATATGGCGATACTGAATATGCAAAAGGAAGAAGAAATGTTTATTTTAAAGGTAAAGTTCTGACAGGTGCTGATTATGCAAGTTTTGATATGAAATATAATCATGAAAAAGATGTATATGAAATAAAAGATAAAAATAAAGTTTATGAAACGGTAAAAGCAGACTAGAAAAAATAATAAGTAAAATAAAAACTCTCATTTTTCTTTAATAAACTTATGATATATTGTCAGTGGAAAAATAGATAAAGAAGAAAAAATAGAAATCGGAGGAAACGAAAATGAAGAAAATTATTATGGCATTATTGCTATTAATAGGAATTATTGGATTTTCAGAAGAAGAATTTAGTTACAAAGGTTATGATTTACCTTTTACAAATGATGGGAAATTATATGAAGAAATATTGCTGAAAAGAGAGATAACGGCTGATGATGTTTCGATAGAAATCAAAAAATTAAAAAATGGGAAGTATCAGTTCTGGGATTACGCTTCTGATACTGAAGATGAAAATGAGCCGCCACGAATTTCAGATGCGGTTAAGGAAAAAAATGTACTTTGTGATGAATATATCTGTGTTGGATACGATACAAAATTAAAAGAACCAGTAATTTTGAATAGAAAAACGAAAAGAATAATTAGTATTGTACGTGAAGAAAACTACGATAAAGTTGATGATCCTGAAACTTTAAGAAGATTTCCTGAGGATAATCCTGAAATGTATAAATTATATCGTGATTATTATAAATTGTATAAATAAATTGTGATTAAAAAATGAAAAAATTAGAAATATTAGATTTAAATAGAAAGAGTAGGTAAAAATTATGAAAAAAGTATTATTTTTGATTATGGTATTAGCTGCAATACCAGCATTTGCAGTAAAGGTTACTACAGATGGGAAACATAATTTGGAAAAAGCAGCAGGAAAATATCAAGGTATCGAAATATTTAAAAAAAATGAAAAATGGTACATAACAAAAATACATGACGGATTCAATGAAACGGAAACAGCTCCTATAGTAATGGAAAAAAATGGAAAATTTTCAGCAAATTATAAAAAACATGAAAAAGAAACTTATGCTTATGATACAAAAATGAAAACTTTAGTAACGCTTGCTAAAAATGATACAGATCAGATACTTTTTATTGAACTGCCTGAAAAAACAAAAGCAACAGTGGATACAAACTTTAATATGAATAAAGTGAAGGGATACTGGTGTGATCAACTATTTGAAATTGTTCAGAAAAATGGAAAGTGGTATTTACATGGCGAAGATGATGGCGGATGGGACGAACTTATAACTGTATTAAAAAATGGATTTACTGTTGAATATGGAACTGAAGATACTGGAGATGACAGAAGATTTACTTTTGATACAAAACTTCAAACAATGGTTGAAATTGATAAAGACGGGAATATAATTCTTCCATATATATTAAAGGATTATTGTCCAACAGGGTATAATTAATATTTGAATTTTATTTAAAATTAAGTTGACTAAAAAAAGAGTTTATGGTTTAATACAAAATATAAAAAAATAAAAATAGGAGTTGATAAAAAATGAGAAAATTACTAATAGCGGGATTATTACTTTTAGGAGCAACTGTATTTGCAGGAAATTATGAAAATGAATTGACAGAAAGAATGAAAGCCGCAGAAGAAAAGGCACAGGCTGGATGGGATAGCGGAGTAAGAGCTGACATGATTAACGCTTCACTAGATTTGGATACTGAATGGGAAAAAGAAATGAATAAAGTCTATGATTTGATTCTAAAAAAATTACCAGCAAAAGAAAAAACAAAATTTAAAGCTGAGCAGCAAAAATGGATAAAAGATAGAGAAACAAAAACAACAAAGGCTTATAATAACTATGTTGCCGAACATGGAGAAAGAATGGCGGGAGAATTGTCAGCTAACGATAGATTGGATATAACAAAAACTAGAGCATTGGAATTGGCAAAAAGATATGATAAATTAAATAAAAGCAAATAAAATATAGTTAAATTTGCATATTTTTAAGGAGAAACTTATGAAAAAACTATTATTAATAATAGGAATGTTGCTTGTGGGAGTTGTGGCATTTGCTGGAAAATATGAAGATGGATTAAAGGAACGTATGAAAGTTGCGGAAGAAAAACTTGAATCAAAATTTGAAGGAACAACAGCTGATATGTTGAATGCTAGCTATGAATTAACAGATGAGTGGGAAAAGGAATTGAATAAAGTTTATGATTTAATTTTGAAAAAATTGCCAGCAAAAGAACAGTCAAAATTTAAGGCTGAACAGTCAAAATGGCTAAATGATAGAAAAGTGGCTATAAAAAAGCACTGGCTGATGAAGAAGATGGACCTAAAATGGCTGTGTTTGGAGCAGCTGGAACTGGACTTTCCATGACAGAGGAAAGAGCATTGGAATTAGCTAAAAAATATGATAAATTATTAAGTAAATAAAAAAGTTGATAGTTATGGAATAAATGAGTTTCATAACTATTTTTTCTATTTTTTATATGGAGTTTAGTATTAAACATAATTTTAAGGGGATATTGCCATAATATTTAGAAAAAAATCTTAAAAAATATTTGCACTTTTAAAATCATATGGTATAATGTTATTAGTGAGGTATAAAAAGTGAACAAGTTTTTTTTATTTAAGAAATATAAAATCATCTTTATTGTAACTTTTATGTTTTTTCATAAAGGATTATTTCCTGTAACTTTTAAATATGATACTGGAGAAAATCTAGTTCCAAAAATAAACAAGGAAAATGCTGATGAAAAACTTTTAAAATCAGTACTGGATGCCATACGTGCACATAATAATAAATTTGCAAAATTTTATCTTTCAACTAGAGATAATATTGAAAGCAGAAAAAGAATAAAAGATGAAATTTTAAATCCAAAACCAGGAGTTTATGGGGTTCAGCTTGATGAAGGATCAATATTTCAGGAAAATGGGAAATTGGTAGATATAAATGCAAAAAGCAAGGATGGATATACTCCGATTATTGTAGCTATTGAAGCTAAAAATAATGAGATTTTGAAACTCCTAATTGAAAATGGCGCAAATTTATACGAAACACACCCAATTTTTAACCGGACAACAGTGGGAACTGCGGCATATTATGAAAATATTGAAGCGGTGGAAATGTTATTAAAGCAAGATTCAAAGCTTGCAAATGCAGGAAGTACCGTTGATGGATGGACTCCGCTTGAAGATGCTACATTAAAAGCTAATTCCAGAATAGTAAAAATGCTGTTGCAATATGGAGCTAATCCTACAATTACAGATAAACATGGAGGCACTCCAATGGACATGGCAACAAAGTTTGGAAAAGGTGAAATTGTAAAAATATTAAGGGATTATATAAAGGCTAATAGAGGTAAGCTGTAATTTTTAAATTCGTTTGTAATAAAAAAATTTATATATAGAGGAGAAAAAAATGAAAAGAATGACAGGAATTGGTGCTTCAGAAGGAGTATCTATAGGTAAAGTATTACTTTTTATCGTAGAGGAAATTGTTATTCCGGAAAATAAAATCGAGAATTCAACAATTGAGGCTGAATTGGCGAAACTTCGAGATGGATTGAAAAAATCTAAAACTCAGTTAATCGCAATTAGAGAAAAAGTAAAGGAAAAAATGGGAGAAGATAAAGCAGCAATTTTTGATGGTCATATTATGCTTCTTGAAGATGAAGATTTGATTATGGAAGTTGAAGATAAAATCAAAGGAGATGGACTTCCAGCTGCAAAAGCGTTACACGATGGAATTAATGAATATCGTGACATGATTTCGCAATTAGATGATCCGTACCTAAGAGAAAGAGCTGCTGATTTGCAAGATATAGGAAGAAGATGGCTTAAAAATCTGTTAGGCATGAAAATTCATGACTTGAGTAATCTGGAACCAGGAACAATTGTTGTAACTGAAGACTTGACGCCATCCGATACTGCACAATTGGATTTAGAAAACTGTATAGGATTTATTACAGAAGTTGGAGGGAAAACAGCTCACTCTGCAATTATGGCAAGATCGCTTGAATTACCGGCAATAGTTGGAGTAAAAGGAATACTTGGCGAAGTAAAAGATGGGGAAATTGTTGTTATGGATGGAGAAACAGGGGAGCTGTATTTGGAACCATCTGAAGATTTAGTTAATGAGTACATTAAAAAACAGGAAGTAATAAGAAAAGAAAAAGAAGAATTGAAAAAATTAATTCATGAAGATGCGATTACTCTTGATGGTAGAAAAGTTGACATTTGGGGGAATATTGGAAGCCCTAACGATGTTGACGCTGTAATTGAGTCAGGAGCGACAGGAATTGGATTATACAGAACTGAATTCCTGTTTATGAACTCTGATCACTTCCCAACTGAACAGGAACAATATGAAGCATATAGAGTAGTTGCTGAAAAAATGCAAGGAAAACCTGTAACAATAAGAACAATGGATATTGGTGGAGACAAAGAACTGCCATATCTAGATTTGCCGAAAGAATTAAATCCGTTCCTAGGGTATAGAGCAATCAGAATTTCACTAGAAAATAAAGACATGTTCAAAACACAGTTAAAAGCTATTTTGAGAGCTTCGCAATATGGACAAATTAAAATTATGTATCCAATGATAAGTTCAATTAATGAAATCAGAAAAGCAAATGCTATTTTGGAAGAATGCAAGAGAGAACTTGATGAAATTGGAAAAATTTACGATAGAAACATAAAAGTGGGAATAATGGTTGAAACTCCTTCAACAGCAATTATTGCTTACAAATTTGCAAAAGAAGTTGACTTCTTCTCAATTGGAACTAATGACTTGACACAATACTTCCTGGCAGTGGACAGAGGAAATGAAATGGTTGCAAACTTATACAACTCATTTAACCCTGCAGTATTGGAAGCTATTCAAAAAGTAATTGATGCGGCGCATGGAGCTAATATAAATGTCAGTATGTGTGGAGAATTCGCTGGAGATAAAAGAGCAACTAAACTATTGTTAGGAATGGGGCTTGATTCATTCAGCATGAGCGCTTCATCAGGATTGACTGTTAAGAAAATAATTAGAAATAGCAATTATGCAGATGCGAAAAAATTTAGAGATTTAATTTTACAGCAAGATACGCCTGAAGATGTTGTAGAAAAATTATAGTAAATCATAACAAATTATAATAATAAAAAAAGGCTAGTTGGTTTCATTAGCCTTTTTTGCCTTAAAAGCAGGAATTATTATTTTAGAGTAAAATTATTTTGAAATCAAACAAAAAAGTTATGATAATTTTGTTTAATTCAAATTCTAATTTGAAAAGATATGAACATAGTGAATAAGGAGTAAAAGATATGGAAAATAAAAAAGTTGCAGTATTTTTGGCAAACGGATTTGAAGAAATTGAGGCGGTAACTCCAATTGATTTACTTCAAAGGGCAGGAATTAATGTAGATACAGTTTCAATCACAAAGGAGAACCTTGTGGAAAGTGCGAGAAAAATGAAGATATTGGCAGATAAGATAATTGATGAAATTAATTTTTCTGAATACGATGTGTTAATATTGCCTGGCGGTCCTGGAGTTGGAAATTATTTTAATTCAAAGACACTACTAAATAATGTGTTAAAATTTTCAAAAGATAGTGGAAATAAAAAAATTGCAGCTATATGTGCAGCACCTACAGTATTATCTAGTCTTGGAATTTTGGAAGGAAAAAATGCAGTGTGTTTTCCAGCGTGTGAAAACGAACTAGTAAAAGGGAAGGCAGTGCTAGGAAAAGATAGAGCTGTTACGGATGGCAATGTTATAACAAGCAGAAGTGCGGGAACGGCATTGGATTTTGCCTTTGAAATTATTAGTGAACTTTTGGGTGAAAAAGAGGCGAAAAGAATTGCTGAGGAAATTGTTTACAGATAGATTTATAAATATTTGTAAATAAAAGTATAAATTTTAAAAAGTTATATGGAAAAAATAAGAAAAGTGTGCTAAAATGTTTCAGTAATTATGAAAGAAATAAAATGATTTAATAATTAACAAGATTACAAATATTGATTTAATTACAATATACACTTGTACTAAAGTAGTTTTAGCAAAAACTTTAAAATGAAACTGAAGATAAATTATAAATTTTGGAGTTTGTATGAAATTAGTTTACTTTATTGAAATTGGTTTTAAGGAGTTTTGCAAATATTAAATTTGTATATTTTAAAAATGTTCTGGAAAGGAAGAAGCTATGGAATATCATAAGCCCGTACTGTTTGACGAAGTGATAGACAATATAATAACAGATAAAGATGCGGTTTATGTTGATTGTACGCTTGGTGGCGGCGGGCATACGGAAGGTATTTTAGAAAATTCTTCTAAAAATTCAAAAGTTGTTGCAATTGATCAGGATATACAGGCTATTGAATTTGCAAAAAAAAGGCTTGAGAAATATGGGAATAGACTTCAAATATTTCAAGATAATTTTAAAAATATTGATACTGCTGTTTATCTTGCGGGCTTTGAAAAAGTAGATCGGATACTGATGGATATAGGAGTTTCCTCAAATCAGCTGGATAATGCTAAAAGAGGTTTTTCATACAGGTTCGAGGCAAGGCTGGATATGCGGATGGACAGTAACTTAAAAATAAGTGCTTATGAAGTTGTCAATAATTTTTCTGAAAAGGAAATAGCTGATATTATTTACAAATATGGTGAAGAGCCAAAATCAAGAAAAATTGCAAAAAAAATTATAGAATATAGAAAAAACAAGCCAGTTGAAACTACAACGGAACTTGCGGATATTGTTATAAAATCAATAGGAAAAAGTATGAAACGGCATCCTGCCAAAAGAACATTTCAGGCTATTAGAATTTTTGTAAACAAAGAGCTTGAAGTGTTAAGCGAAACATTGGATAAAGCGGTAAAACTACTTAATAAAAATGGTAGGCTACTAGTAATTACTTTTCATTCGCTGGAAGACAGAATTGTAAAGGAAAAATTTCGTGAATATGAAGATCCATGTACTTGTCCAAAGGATATACCAATTTGTGTATGCAACAAAAAAAGTCTAGGAAAGATAATTACAAAAAAACCAATTATTGCTAAAAAATTAGAATTAGAAGAAAATAACCGGGCACATTCAGCAAAATTGAGAATTTTTGAAAGGAGTGAATAAACAGTTATGAATGGTGTTTCAAAAAACAAAAAAATGCAAATGGAAATACTTGATGTTCCAAAAATTACAAATACAGCAAGATCACATGAAGATGCAAGAAGAGAAAGAATAGTAGCTCCTAAAGAAGTTAGAAAACAACTTTCCAGAACAGCGGGGTTAAATATGAGAGTAATCGGTATAGTTAGTATCTATGTGGCTATTGTAACTATGGTAGCTTTGCTGAGAGTTTTTGTCTCATTTGATATTTCTGAATTAGGGAGAAGAATGGATGTAAAGGAAAAACAGCTAATTGAACTTAAAAAGGAAGTTGCAAGACTGGATACTCAAACAGTGGATAATGAAGACTTAAAAACCAAAGAAATAAGAGCAAAAGAAAAAGGATTTGATGTTCCTAATGCTCCAATATATATAAATTTAAATAATTAACCGAGGGAGAAAATATAACATAAAATCTGTGTTATATTTTTTTATTGACAATAGGCGAAAAAATTGATAACATAATAATATGGTGACTAATCAGTCAATTTATTTTTGTAAAATTATTTATAAGGGATTAAAAAAATATGAATAATTGTAAAAAGTAAAAATAAATTTTGAAGGAGGTTATATCTTGGCAAAAGAAGTTTTACAAAAAATAAGAGATGCTGAAGGAGAATCAGATAAAATTATTGCTGATGCAAATGAAAAGGCAAAGGATATTTTGAGAAATATTGAGCAGAAAATAAAAGATGATGGCGATAAAATGATTTCTGAGGCAAATCTTGAAGTGGAAAATTTGAAGAAACAGTCAATGGATGAGGCTGAAAAAAGAGTAAAATCTCTTTTGAGCAGCGAAAAGGAAAATGTAAATAAAATTCTCGAAATTGACGAAAGAAAAATAGATGAAGTTGTTAATTTATTAGCAGAGAGGATTGTGAAATAATGGCAATAGTTAAAATGAGCAAGTTTGATTTGGTTGTTTTCGCAGAACAAAGGGCTAAAGTGTTAAAGAAACTTCAAAAATTTAAGGAAGTAAATTTTGTGGATATTGAGCTGCGTGATGAAAATGGGGAAGTTAGTAAGGATGTTGTTGAAGGCGTTACAAAGTATGTAAACAATGAGGAACTGACTCACATTGACGAGCGTCTTTATCAGTTAAGCAGTGCAATTTCTCTTATTAAAAAATATGACGAGAGAAAAACACGTTTAAGGGATGTTATTCATGGAAATGAAAATTATACGTTTGATGAGTTAGCGAAAAAAGCATTGATTTATGACTGGAAGAAAATTTCTTCTGAGTTAAACCAGATTGGAACGCAGTATTCACAAATAAAGTCGGAAATTTCTAAAAAATATGCACGCTATGACGAAATTGATTTGTGGGAACGGCTGGATGTAAATCCGAAAGAATTAAAGAGCTTGAAAAAGGTAAATACATTTTTGGGAACAGTGCCGATAAAGTTAAAGGGGACTTTTATTGATGGCATTTCTAAACTTGATAAAACTTATTATGAGGAACTGAAAATAGTAAAAGATGAAGTGTATTATCTTGTGATTTCAAGTATTGATGAAAGTGAAAAGGAAAAATTGGCTGAAGTTTTCAGAAATAGCAGTTTTACAGTGGAAAATCTAGATATTGATGCAGTTCCACAAGATTACAAAAATGAACTGCAAAAGGAAATTTCAGGACTGAAAAAGGAAAAACGCAAATTGAAAGCCAAAATTAAAACTTATAGTGAAGATTTGACTGATTTACAGGCAGTTTATGAATATATGCAAAATAAAAAGCTAAGAATCGTTGAATCGGAAAAATTGGCACAGACTGAAAATACTATTTTGATAAAAGGATGGATTCCTGCTGAAAAGGTAAATGAATTTGAAAAAGTGGTAAAAGATGAAACCAGGGATAATTATTATTTGACATTTACAGAAGCGGATAAGGATGATGCGACAGTGCCGATTAAGCTGAAAAATGGAAAAATTGTAAGCACATTTGAAAATCTGACAGGGATGTATGCATATCCGAGATATAATGAAATTGATCCGACACCGCTGTTTACACCGTTTTATATCTTGTTCTTTGGAATGATGGGAGCGGATGTAGGTTATGGGCTTGTGTTACTGTTTGCAACGATGTTTGTTCTAAAGGTAGTAAATTTAAGTTCTCAAATGAGAAAATCTGTCAAGTTTTTCTTTTATTTAAGTTTTTCAGTTATTTTCTGGGGATTTTTATATGGTTCATATTTTGGAGCGACAATTCCGGGAATGTGGAGATTGATTGATCCTGCATCGCAATATAATGACTTGCTGATAGGTTCAATTGTATTTGGTATAGTCCATATATTTGTTGGATTGGCAATAAAAGCGTATATGTTAATTAGAGATGGCAAATCATTGGAAGCAATTTATGATGTGCTGTTCTGGTATATGGCGCTTATGGGCGGAATAGTCTATTTAGTATTCAAACTGATGAATTTGTCGCCTGTTGTAGCAAACGTGTCAATGTGGATAATGATTGCTGGAATGGCTGGAATTGTGCTTACTGGTGGACGTGAAGCCAAAGGAATTGGTGCAAAATTAGGTGGAGGGCTTTACAGCCTTTATGGAATTTCCAGCTACGTGGGAGATTTTGTATCATATTCAAGACTTATGGCTTTAGGGCTTTCTGGCGGGTTCATTGCGTCAGCTATAAATATGATTGCTGGAATGATTAGCGGAAACTGGTTTGGAATGATAATCGTGCCAGTAATACTGGTAGGAGGACATTTATTTAATATGTTCCTGTCTTTCCTGGGAGCCTATGTTCATACTTCAAGACTTATGTATGTAGAATATTTTGGTAAGTTTTATGAAGGCGGAGGAAAGCCGTTTAAAGATTTTAGAACAGAAAATAAATATATAAATCTTGATGATTAATTGTGTAATTTAAGTTTAGTAAAAATGTTTAATAAATAAAATAGAAAAAATTAGGAGGAAATAAAATGAATTTTTCACAGTTTTTAGTACAAAATGGAGGAATCGTAATGGCGACATTAGGTGCGGCATTAGCGACATTATTAGCAGGTATTGGATCTGCAAAAGGTGTAGGTATCGTTGGGGAAGTGGCCACTGGACTTATGAGTGAAGAGCCTGAAAAGTTTGGTAAATCGTTAGTATTGCAGTTATTGCCAGGAACACAAGGATTATATGGTTTTGTTATTGGACTTATGGTATTAGGGAAATTAAAACCTGAAATGACTTTGCAAACAGGATTAGGAATTTTAATGGCTTGCCTGCCAATCGCAATCGCAGGTTACGGTTCAGCAATCGCACAAGGAAGAGTTGCCGCATCTGGTATCAGTTTGCTTGCAAAAAATGAGGAACAAAACACAAAAGGTATTATTTACTCAGTAATGGTTGAAACTTATGCACTATTGGCATTCGTTGTATCAATTATGCTGCTAGGAAGATTTTAATTTTAAAAGGGGTAGTTATACCCCTTAAATATGGTAAGGAGTGAATATGTCTAATTTAAATAATTTAACCTCAAAAATATTAAATGATGCTAAAGAACAAGCAGACAAAATTGTAAAAAGTGCTGAGGATAAAGCAAAGCAAAAATACGATTTGGAAATAAAAAAGGTTACTGCTAAAAAGCAAACATTGCTTGAAAATGCGAGAAGAGAGCGTGAACTGCTTTCAGACAGAATTAAGTCAAGCGCAAACTTAAAAGTTAGAAATGAAAAATTAAAGGCAAAGCAGACAGTAATTGATAAAGTTATAGATAAACTAAAAACAAGACTTGTTAATATGGATGAAAAGGAGTACATTAATTACCTGACTCAGAATATTGATAAAAAATCTATAGCAGGAAAAGAGTTAATCGTAAAAAAAGAATTTTTAGACAAGGTTAAAGCTAAATTTCCAAATGCAAAAGTGAAGGAAAATGAGTTTGTAACTTCAGGATTTATCATTGAAGAAAATGGAATCCAGGAAAATTACACTTTTGAAGTGAAATTGGATTTTATGAGAGATGAGCTGGAAGTTGAAATTTCAAAACTTTTATTTTCATAAATAGAGTTACTTGATAACTATTGGAAGTATAATAAAGTAAATATTTACTTTAATTA
Source organism: Leptotrichia sp. oral taxon 223 (assembly GCF_013394795.1). Lineage (NCBI taxonomy): Bacteria > Fusobacteriati > Fusobacteriota > Fusobacteriia > Fusobacteriales > Leptotrichiaceae > Leptotrichia > Leptotrichia sp. oral taxon 223. The sequence continues at coordinate 124,223 of NZ_JABXYU010000004.1, read as the reverse complement.
AGAATAAACAAGTTGTTAAGCATATCTAATATAAAAAATAGAAATGAAATCAATAGTTAATTGAAAGAGTGAAAGTTAAAATAAATTTTATCAAGAAATAAAAAAATTTTGTGAAAAAAGAAGAAACTTTTATAATTGATAAAGAGAATCGGTAAAGGGAGAAAAAAATGAATAGAATGGATTACGGACAAAGTGTCGTAACTATTAGAGTGCTGGAAAAGAGGCTCTTGACTAGAAACAGGCTGGAACGTATGATAGAAGCCCAGACTCCCGAAGAAGTGCTAAAATTATTGGGAGAAACGGAATATTCTCAAGACATGGCTGATATTCATGGCAGTCAGGATTATGAAACAATACTGAAAAGAGAAACGGAGCGTGTTTTTTCCATTGTGAGAAGCATGGTTAAAAATACTGCAATTGTTGATATCTTATCTCTTAAATATGATTATCATAATTTAAAGGTGTTATTAAAAAGTAAAATAACAGGAAAAGATTTTTCAAATTTGCTTATGCAGGCTGGAACGATTGATGCCGGAAAATTTAAGACAAAGTTTGAACTGCAAAGTCATGATTTGCCGCAGGAAATTCTGGATGCAATTAATGAAGTGCAGAAGGACTTTGAAGAAAATCATAATCCGCAAAGAATTGACATAATTGTAGACAAGCACTATTTTAAAAATTTAGCAAGACTGGCAAAAGAAATTGATGTAAAAGTTATTACTGACTATGTTGAAGGGCTGATTGACTTTCAAAATATGATAACTTTGCTTAGAGTGCAAAAACAGAACCGTGATGCAAAATTTTTGGAAACTGTTATTTTTGACGGTGGAACAATTTCAAGAAATAAGATTGTTGAGTCAATAAATGACAATATAGATACTATTTTGAACAAGTTTAAGAAGGAAAAACTGGGAATATATCTGGCAAAGGGATTGGAAACATTTAATGAAACAAAAAGATTATCGGAACTTGAAAAAATTTCGGATAATTACCTGATGGAATTAAATAAGGAATCAAAATATGTTGTATTTGGGCCAGAGCCATTGTTTACCTATCTAGTTGCAAAAGAGCGTGAAATTAATGCAGTCAGAATGATAATGGTAAGCAAGATAAACAACATAGGATCGGATAAAATAAGGGAAAGGTTGCGTGAAACTTATGCATAAAATAGGCGTAGTTGGAGATAAGGATTCTATTTTATCATTTAAGGCACTAGGAATTGACGTGTACCCTGTTATTACAAAGGAAGAGGCAAGAAGCACAATTGATGAGATGGCAAGTAATAACTATGGTATTATCTTTGTGACAGAGCAAGTTGCCACATTGGTTGAAAGTACCGTTGAAAGATACAGCCGTGAAGTGCTTCCTGCTGTTATTTTGATTCCGAATAATCAGGGAAGTCTGGGAATTGGACTTAAAAAGATAGACGAATACGTTGAGAAGGCAATAGGATCTAATATATTTTAGATGAAAGGAGAAAATTCATTGAAAACAGGAAAAATAATAAAAGTATCTGGGCCTCTTGTTGTTGCGGAGGGTATGGAGAATGCCAATGTATATGACGTGGTAAGAGTTTCAGAGAAAAAATTGATAGGTGAAATTATTGAAATGAGAGGCGATCAGGCTTCCATTCAAGTATATGAAGAAACATCGGGAATTGGGCCAGGAGAAGAGGTTTTTACAACTGGAGAGCCTTTGAGTGTTGAACTGGGGCCTGGGCTTATTGAAGCGATGTTTGATGGGATTCAGCGTCCGCTAAAGGAATATCAGGAAATAGCAGGGGACTTTCTGGATAAAGGGGTAGAGGTAAAACCTTTAAACAGAGAGAAAAAATGGGAATTTGAGCCTGTATTATCTGCTGGGGCAACAGTTGAAACTGGGGATATTTTGGGAACTGTTCAGGAAACTTCTGTTGTAAGCCACAAAATTATGGTACCAGCTGGAATAAAAGGGACTTTGAAAACTATTAAAAGTGGAAGTTATACAGTAGTTGACACAATTGCGATTATTGAAACTGAAAAAGGTGAATTAGTAGAAGTTCAAATGATGCAAAAATGGCCAGTAAGACGTGGAAGAAAATATAAGCAGAAATTAAATCCAGAAGCTCCGTTAATTACAGGACAAAGGGTAATTGATACATTTTTCCCTGTAACTAAAGGAGGAACTGCATGTGTACCAGGGCCTTTCGGATCTGGAAAAACAGTTGTACAGCACCAAATGGCTAAATGGGCAGATGCAGAAATTATAGTTTACGTAGGATGTGGAGAACGTGGAAATGAGATGACAGACGTTCTTATGGAATTTCCAGAAATAATTGATCCAAAAACAGGACAATCATTAATGAAAAGAACTGTGCTTATAGCAAATACTTCGAATATGCCGGTTGCGGCCAGAGAGGCTAGTATTTATACAGGAATTACAATTGCTGAATATTTTAGGGATATGGGATATTCAGTGGCAATAATGGCAGATTCTACTTCAAGATGGGCAGAAGCTCTTAGGGAAATGTCTGGACGGCTGGAAGAAATGCCAGGAGATGAAGGGTATCCAGCTTATCTAGGTTCAAGAGCTGCAGAATTTTATGAAAGGGCAGGAAAAGTAATCTGCCTTGGACAAGATGAAAGAGAAGGGGCCTTGACTGTCATTGGAGCAGTTTCACCTCCAGGTGGAGATATTTCAGAGCCAGTATCACAGGCAACGCTTCGTATTGTTAAGGTGTTCTGGGGACTAGATGCGAATTTGGCATATAGACGTCATTTCCCGGCGATTAACTGGTTAAATTCATATTCGCTATATCAAGCAAAAGTAGACAAGTGGATGGATCAGAATGTAGGGCCTGAATTTTCTAGAAACAGAGCCCGTGCAATGTCGCTGTTACAAGAAGAAAACAGTTTGCAGGAAATTGTTAGGTTGGTTGGTAAGGATACTTTGTCAGAAAAGGATCAGCTTAAACTGGAAATTGCAAAATCAATAAGGGAAGATTATTTGCAGCAAAATGCGTTTATGGAATCGGATACGTATACTTCGCTTGAAAAACAGGACAGAATGCTGGAACTAGTATTAAAATTCTATGATGAAGGGTTAAGAGGACTTGAAAATGGAGCTTATTTAAGTGAAATTATCGCAATGCCCGTAAGAGAAAGAATTGCGAGAGCAAAATATCTGCCTGAAGCGGAATTAGATAAAATTAAAGAAATTGCAAAAGAATTGGAAACAGGAATAGATGAGCTTGTAAATAAAGGAGGTGTGGCAAATGCTTAAGGAATACAAAACTATTAAGGAAATTGTAGGGCCATTGATGATGGTTGAAGGTGTTGAAGGCATCAAGTATGAAGAGCTTGTTGAAATTGAAACTCAAAATGGAGAACTTCGTCGTGGACGTGTGCTTGAAGTAAATGGAGATAAGGCTGTAGTGCAGTTATTTGAAAATTCAGCCGGAATTAACTTGAAAGATTCAAAAGTAAGATTCTTGGGTAGGCCTTTATCTCTTGGAGTATCAGAAGATATGATAGGACGTGTATTTGATGGATTGGGACGTCCAAAAGATAACGGGCCGAAAATTATTCCTGAAAAGACATTGGATATAAATGGAACGGCTATAAATCCAGTTGCACGTGATTATCCGTCAGAATTTATCCAAACAGGAGTTTCTGCCATTGATGGGCTAAATACTCTTGTTAGGGGGCAAAAATTACCGATATTCTCTGGTTCAGGGCTTCCGCATGCAGAATTGGCGCTGCAAATTGCAAGACAGGCAAAAGTTTTGGGGACAGATTCAAAATTTGCGGTGGTATTTGGAGCGATTGGGATTACATTTGAAGAAGCTCAGACATTTACGGAAGACTTTATAAAAACAGGAGCGATAGACAGAGCAGTATTGTTTATGAACTTGGCTAATGATCCTGCAATTGAGCGTCTGTCCACACCAAAAATGGCACTTACTTGTGCAGAATACCTGGCATTTGAAAAAGGAATGCACGTACTTGTAATTTTAACTGACTTGACTAACTATTGTGAAGCGTTACGTGAAGTATCGGCAGCAAGAAAGGAAGTTCCAGGAAGAAGAGGATATCCAGGATACCTGTATACCGATTTATCAACAATTTATGAAAGAGCGGGAAGAATTAAAGGGCGTGAAGGTTCAATTACGCAAATACCGATTTTGACAATGCCTGAAGATGATAAGACTCACCCAATTCCAGATTTGACTGGATATATTACAGAAGGGCAAATAATCTTGTCAAGAGATCTGTATAAACAGAATTTGATGCCTCCAATTGACGTTTTACCCTCACTTTCAAGATTGAAGGATAAAGGGATTGGAAAAGGAAAGACAAGAGAGGATCATGCGGATACGATGAACCAATTGTTTGCGGCTTATGCGACTGGTAAGGAAGCGAAGGAACTGGCTGTGATATTGGGGGAATCGGCATTATCTGAAACTGATAAGGCATTTGTCAGATTTACAACTGCATTTGAGGAACAGTACGTGGCTCAAGGCTTTGAGAATAACCGAACTATTGAGGACACTTTAAATTTAGGATGGGATTTACTAAAAATACTACCAAGAACAGAGCTGAAAAGAATTAGAGATGAATATTTGGAAAAATATTTACCTGCAGGAGATGAATAGGCTATGGCAAGATTAAATGTAAATCCTACAAGAATGGAGTTAAGCCGTTTAAAGACACGTCTAAAAACTGCCAAAAGCGGACACAAATTGTTGAAGGACAAGCAGGATGAACTTATGCGGCAATTTATAATTTTGATAAAGCAGAATAGAAAATTGCGTGAAGAAGTGGAAGGGAAATTGCAGGATTCGTTTAAGGATTTTCTGCTTGCAAGAGGGGTAATGTCTGATGAAATGCTGGAAAATGCCATTGCATATTCAGAAGATAAACTTTTTGCAAATATAGAAACTAAAAATGTAATGAGCGTAATTGTACCAAAAATGACTTTTAACAGGGATCTGGAAAGTGCAGAAGTAGCCTATCCTTATGGGTATGCACAAACATCTGCTGACTTGGATGATGCTGTTGACGGTTTGAACCGGGTAATGAAAGACTTGCTGGAACTGGCAGAAATTGAAAAGGCATGTCAGCTTATGGCAGATGAAGTGGAAAAGACAAGACGGCGTGTAAACGCACTGGAATATATGACAATTCCGCAGCTTGAAGAAACAATCCGTTATATCCAGATGAAGCTTGATGAAAATGAGAGATCAAGCATTACAAGGCTTATGAAAGTTAAGGATATGATGGCTGAAAAAGCATAAATAAATTAGAAATTTTATCTAGAATAAAAAAATAGAGTCGCTTAATTGCGGCTCTTTTCATGTTTGACTGTTATTTAATGTCTTCTTTTGCTTTTATTTCAGCATTATCCATTTTGACGTTATTAGATTTGACGGTGTCGGAAGGCTCTCCAAAAATATCCCGGAAAAATCCAGCTTCCAATTCCTTTGAAAATACATTTTTCAAAATAATCATTACAACAGGGCCTATTAAAAAACCGATTACTCCGAAAATTTTGAAACCTGAATACATTGAAATTAATGTGATTAACGGATGAACTCCTAAATTCTGGCTTACTAGTTTTGGTTCCAGCATTTGTCGAACTGAAAGGACAAACAGATAAATTATTATTAATGCAATTCCCAGTTTTATGTCGGCTAGTGCAAAGGAAATTACTGCCCATGGGATTAAAATAGTTCCGGCTCCCAAAATTGGCAAGGCGTCAATTGCACAGATTATAATTGACATTAATAAAGGGTATGGTACATTTAATTTTAAAAATGACAGCAAGTGCAGGCAGATTAAAAGTTCAAAAAAACAAATTGTCATCAATATAATTTGCGCTTTTATGTAGGAACCTAGAACAGTAAACATATCCGTTTTTATATTAAATACCTTGTCTAGCCAAGATTTTGGCAGCTGCTGTTCTAAGAATGATACAATCTTATCTCTATCAAGGCTTATAAAGAAAGTTGCTAAAATTGTTATGCAGATATATAGAATTAATGTCGGAATGGAAGTAATAAAATTTATTAGCCCCTTTATAAATAGTCCAAGCCTTGCAGAACCTGATGAAATAAAGCTGTTTATCGTATCATTTACCTGCTTTGTAAAACCTGAAGGGAAATTTCCCAAATAAGTGTAGATTTTTGCCATATTGTCAACCCACAATTTTTGTGCCATTTCACTGTAGTTATTAAGGTTCTGTGATAATTTGTAAATTTCGCTTATTAACTTTAATGATCCCCATCCAATTGCGCCAAAAATTAGAATTAAAAATGTTACAATTGAAATTATTGTAGAAAGTTTTTTTGATAATTTTAACTTTCGCTGTAAAAACCGTGTAAACGGTCGTGTCAATATTGATAGAAACAATGCTATTGTAAATGGGAATAAAAATATTCCAAGCTTGAATGCAATAAATACAACTAGCAGAATTAAAGCAATATACACAAGAAAATATAATTTTTTAAAGTCAAAGTTTTTGTAGCTTGCCATAATGAAATGCTCCTTTTTTTGGTTTATTATTTAGTTTGTAGCATTATTATATAATAAATATGCAAAATTGTAAATCAATATTTTCAATAGATTTTATCCTTTAGTTGGATAATTAAAGGAAAATTTTAGAATAGGTTTTATGAGGAATTTAAAAATAGCAATTAAAAAATTTTAAAAAAGATTTACGTATAGGTATTGACAATGGAAAAAATTAAGGTATACTTAGAACGTAAAGGATAAAAAAAGTATTATTTAATAATAGGAGGAGTATTAATGTCAAGAGTGGTATTAAAAAAAGTTGAAAAACAATATCCAAACGGCTTTAAAGCAGTTCACGGCATAGACTTGGACATAAAAGATGGTGAATTTATGGTATTTGTAGGACCCTCAGGCTGTGCAAAATCAACAACGTTGAGAATGGTGGCAGGGCTTGAAGAAATAAGTGGCGGAGAAATATACATAGGTGACAGGCTAGTAAATGACATTCCGCCAAAGGACAGAGGAATAGCCATGGTGTTCCAAAATTATGCCTTGTATCCGCATATGACAGTTTATGAAAATATGGCATTTGGGTTAAAATTGAAAAAAACTCCAAAAGATGAAATTGACAGAAGAGTACGAGAAGCAGCAGAAAAGCTTGAGATAACAGAACTTTTGGATAGAAAGCCTAAAGAAATGTCAGGAGGGCAAAGACAAAGAGTTGCACTTGGAAGGGCGCTTGTAAGAGAGCCGGAAGTATTCTTGTTTGATGAGCCTTTATCAAACCTTGATGCCAAGTTGAGAGTTTCGATGCGTGTAAGAATTGCACAGCTTCACAAGGAACTGAAAACAACAATGATATATGTTACTCACGATCAAGTTGAAGCAATGACCATGGGAGACAGAATAACAGTATTAAAATCAGGGCGAATAATGCAGGTTGATACGCCGTTAAATCTGTATCACTATCCTGCCAATAAGTTCGTGGCTGGATTTATTGGTTCTCCCACTATGAACCTTATAGATGGTGAACTAGTGGAAAAAGAAGGAAAAATATACATAGATCTGAGTGGAACGCAAATTGAAATTGCAAGTGAAAAGGCTGAAAAATTGAAAAATCATGTTGGAAAAAAAGTTGTATTCGGAATACGGCCTGAAAATATAACAGTTTCTGAATCAGAAGACAGTTTTTCAAAAGAGGGGGAAATAAATGTAGTAGAACAGATGGGAAATGAAGAGTATATTTATTTTTCACTTAATGATCACCAATTTACTTGCAGATTAAATTCAAATTTCACACAAATTAAGAGCAGCAAAACGAAAAAAATATTTAGGTTCGATACTTCAAAAGCACATATATTTGATGCACAGACGGAAGAAAATATAAGCTTATAAAATACAGCCTACATAATTATTTAAACGAATTAGGGATTGTAGTCGCTTCATTCAGTCTTTAAATAATTGAATTTCTGAAGAAGTTAAGTAGGCAGTAAAATAGAAAAATGGTTAATAAAAAGTTAATTTACTAAAAGAAACAGGATTTTAATATCTTAAGCAAGGTAAACGTTACTATACTTCGATAAGTAATTTTAACAAATAGGCAAATATAAATTATAAAATTAACAACTCACAGCAGTCTATAATCTATTTTGTAAATTAGCTTTAAAATTAATAGATAAAAATTAAAAATATTTGGAGGACTTTATTATGAGAAAAAAATTACTTTTAGCATTGACAGCATTCTTACTGGCATGTTCTTTTATGAATGCGGAAACGCTTGAAGAAAGAGTTGAAAGGCTTGAAAGAGAGTTAAGAGAAACTAAAGAAGAATTGACAAAGCAAATAGCTGAAAAACAAACACCTGCACCAGCGCCAGCCCCTGCGCCAGCATTCAGCATGGCAAGCATAACTGATGGATTTGAATTTCATGGTTATGGAAGAGCAGGACTTCTTATAGATCAGCAAGGAGAAAAAGGAAGCACATTTAAAGTACAGGATGAGGGATTTGCTAAAAAATATAGACTTGGTAATGAAGATGATACATACGCAGAAATGGAATTAGTGAAAAAATTTGATATAAATGGGGCACAAGGTTCAGTTCACTACATGTTCTCAACAAAATCAGGTTCAGGAAATGACTATAAAACATGGACTGCAGGAAATCCAAATGATCCAGGTTCTGAAAATGACTCATTTAAAACTAGACAATTTTATGTTGACATAACACCAAATGGTGGAGTTACATATTGGGCTGGAAAAAGATACTATAACAGAGAAGACATTCATATAAATGACTATTATATTAAAGACTTCTCAGGAACAGGAGCAGGGATTCAAAACATAAAACTTGGTTCAGGAACAGCGGATGTTGCTGTAATAGCGACAGATCCTGGAAAACACCCTGAATACACGCTTCATACTAAATATTCAGTAGGTCCTTGGGCATTTGAACTGGCAGGACACACAATGAGATCGGATTCTACTGACAAAGACATAGCCGAATGGGGAACACAAGGTGCAATTAGTTATAGCTTGCCAGGATTCTATGGATTTAAAGATAATGGATTTTCTAAAATTGTATTGCAAGGTGGGGTAGGACTTGGTTCTGCAAGCGGACTGGGAACTGCTACTTCATGGGGAGATAGCCGAAAAGATGCCGTATCTGTAAACTTAATCACATATGGACAAGCTAATCTTTCAGACAGATGGCAAGTTATGCCTGAATTAGGATACAGATATGACAAGAACTTCTGGGGAACTAAAGATCAAAGACAGCAATGGCTAACAGCAGGAGTAAGAGTCAGCAACCCTATAACAAGCCATTTTGCTATGCAATATGAAACAGGAGTAGACTATGTAAAAGTTCGTAAGGGAGATACAGACTACGACAGTGGATTATTTAAATTAACAGTGGCGCCTACTTTGAAACTTGATACGGAAAACTTCTGGGGACGTCCTGAAATCAGAGCATTTGTAACTTACGGACACGGTTTTGGGGATAAAAAGATGATAAGAAAAGACTTAGATGGAAAGGAACATAATAAAGGAGTATTATTTGGAATTCAGACAGAAGTTTGGTTCTAGCAAACTTTCATAATTTGAAGATAAAATTGGAGGATATAAAAATGAAAAAGATATTTTTAATTATTTCCGCTATGATGATTCTATTCTCTTGCGGAAAAAAGGAAGCTGAAAAAACAGACGGAGGTGGACAAGGTTCTGCAATGTCAGAATTAAAGCCGGAAAGCGGAGCTACTTTAAAAGTTTGGGAATCTAAAGGAAAAGAAGCGGACTGGATAAAATATGTGGCACAGGAATTTGAGAAAAAATATAACGTGAAAGTAACTTATGAAAATGTAGAAGCGCCAGATGTAGTGAAAAAATTACAAACTGAAGGAAAAACAGATTCCGGAGCGGCAGATTTAGTAGTTTTCCCGCATGATAACATAGGAACAGCTGCAAGTGCAGGGCTGTTATTTACATTGGATGATGTGCCAGAATTAGTAAATAAATTGGAACAGGATTTCTATCCAGGAGCTATAAGCGGATCTAAGGCAATGGACAATAAACATTACGGTATACCTTTGGCAATGGAAACTTATGCTCTGTTCTATAATAAGGATTTATTGCCAACAGCGCCTGATTCATTTGAAAAATTAGTTGAAGCTACAAAACCATTAACTAATAAAGGTGCACAAAAATTTGGAATTTTATTTGAACCTGCTAATTTCTATTTTTCTTATGCATTCCTTTCGGCTGATGGAGGTTATGTATTCAAAAATGGAACAGATGTCAATGATATGGGACTTAATAACGATGGTGCTGTAAAAGGACTTGAAGCAATGTTAAAATTAAAAGAAGTTTCTGCTGATAAAGCTCAAGATGTAAATGCAAATGTTATAAAAGCATTGTTTACTGAAGGAAAAGTTGCAGCGGTAATAAATGGGCCTTGGTTCTTAAGTGATTTAAAAGATTCTAAAGTGAAATATGGTGTAGTTCCGTTACCTACAATTAATGGGAAAAAACCTAAATCATTCTCAGGTGTAAGAATATTAGGAATCAATTCTACTACTAAGTATCCGCAAGCGGCAGTGTTATTCCTGCAGTTCGCATCTTCAAAGGAAATGCTTCAAAAAAGATTTGAAATGACAGGGCAAATTCCGCCATTAAAATCTTTTGAACCAACAGATGATATTTCAAAAGCATTTTTAGCACAAATTTCAGTTGCTGAGCCAATGCCGTCAGTACCTCAAATGGGAGCAGTATGGGATCCTATGGGAGCTGCATTAGGAGATGCCTGGGCAGGAAAAGCGCAACCAAAAGCTGCACTTGATAATGCTGTAAAAGCAATTAAAGATCAAATTGCCGCAACAAAAAAATAAAGTAGTTAATTAAGAACTTTTTAGTTAGAGATTTAATAAACAATACATAGTCAAACTGCTTTTTTGAACTTTAAGATAAGAAGTAGTTTGGCTAAAATAATTTATTATTTAATTTTTTATCTGATTTTAAGATATTTAGACATAAAATAAATATGGAAAGTGTGGAAGTGAGATGAATAAAGAAAAAAAATTTTTAATAGCTTCGGCACTTTTACCGGGAGCCGGACAACTTCTGGCTGGACATATAGTTAAGGGAATTCTTTTTATTGTAATGCATTTATTAATGGGAGTAATACTTCTGTCGGGCTTATTTAGCAATGTAATTTATAAATTTATAAGTCTGGGGGATAAACCTGAAGTAAGGACTATATTTAAGACTACAGCTGGAGATAATTCGCTTGATTATTTGGTAAATGGTGCTTTGTTTTTTATAATATTAATTTTATTTATAATTTTTTATGTATATAATTTAAAAGATGCAAAAAAACTTGGGAAATTCATTGATGCAGGAAACAGCTTGCCAAAAGGTGAAAAATATAGAGATTATGTAATGGATGAATTTTTTATGCCGGCATTCTTGACACCTGGAGCTTTGGGAACAATTTTCATTGTATTCTTTCCAATGCTTTTGACAGTTCTAATAGCATTTACAAACTATTCGGGGCCGGATCATCTTCCGCCTAAAAATTTATTTGACTGGATAGGATTTGAGAATTTTGTAAGGCTTATAAGATACAAGGAATTGTCTAAAACATTTTTTGTAGTTGCAGGATGGACTCTAGTCTGGGCCATTTTAACTACTATATTTAATTTTGCGGCAGGATTGCTTTTGGCACTTATAACTAACAGCAGAAGAATAAAATTTAAAGGGTTCTGGAGAGCAATTTTTATACTTCCTTATGCAGTGCCCGCTTTTGTGTCATTGTTAGTATTTAGACTGATGTTTAATGGATTAGGGCCTATAAATGCTTTGCTGCATACAAATATTCCATTTTTAACTGATCCGACAGGGGCCAAAATAATTGCAATACTGGTAAATACTTGGCTGGGAGCGCCATATTTCATGGTATTAATATCAGGAGCACTGACTAATATTTCGAGTTCACTGTATGAAGCGGCAGATATAGACGGGGCTACTGAATGGCAAAAATTTAAAAATATAACATTTCCGATGTTATGGCTTCAATTAGGTTCTACAATGATATTAACTTTTGCATTTAACTTTAACAATTTTGGAGCGATTTATCTGTTAACAAATGGACTTCCAGCAGATTCCAGCCTGAGATATGCAGGACATACTGATATATTGGTGTCTTGGATATACAAACTTACAATGGATAATAACTTGTTCAGCTTAGCGGCAACAGTAACTATATTCATATTCCTGTTTGTAGCAAGTATATCTTTATTGACATTGGCTAGATCTAAAACTTTCAATCAGGAGGCGGTGTTGTAAAATGGCAGAAGAAAAAAAAATAAAATTTGATATACTGACCGTATTTATATATATATTGCTTGTTATAATATCACTTATTGTAATATTTCCTGTAATATGGATTGTAGGAGCGTCGCTAAGACCTGGTACTTCAATATTTGGAACTGATATTTTTCCAAAACAGATAACATTTGCTCATTATGCAGAGCTGTTTAAGACAGATTATCCAAGATGGTATCTAAATACGCTTTTCATAGCAGTAGTAAATATGGTAATTTCACTATTTATAACAACGTTAACGGCTTATATCTTTTCGAGATATAAATTTAAAGGGAAAAAGCAGACAATGGTAACAGTCCTTATATTGCAAATGTTTCCATCATTTTTAGCAATGACTGCAATATATGCGTTCTTAAAAAGACTTAATCTAGTTGATACTTATCTGGGACTTCTTGTGATATACATAGCAGGGCAAATTCCTTATAATTCTTGGCTTGCAAAAGGATATTTTGATGGAATACCTGCGAGTCTGGATGAAGCGGCAAGAGTCGATGGAGCAGGGCCTTTAAGAACATTTTTCCAAATAATTATGCCAGTAGCAAAACCGATATTAGTTTTTATTGCATTAATTAATTTTACTGCACCTTGGTTTGACTTTATATTTCCCAAAATGGTACTTTTAAGTCCGCATAAGAAGACATTGGCAGTTGGACTGTTTGAGTGGATTTCAGGAGTGAATAACAGTAATTATACGTTGTTTGCGGCAGGAGCAATATTGGTTGCGATACCAATAACTTTGCTATTTGTACTGCTTCAGAAAAATATAGTGGCAGGACTGTCAGCTGGAGCTTCAAAAGGATAATCTCGATCTTTCAGAATGAAAGGAAGTTAAATCTATGAAAAAAGTAAATGGATGGATTTTATTAATAACAGCATTATTTTTAAGCCTTTTTTCGTGTCAAAATAAAAATATAAAAGACTTTAATAATACTGAAAAAAGTAAAATTGAAAAATCAGGAGTTTATTATGAAATATTTGTAAGATCTTATGCAGACAGCAATAATGACAAAATAGGAGATATTAACGGAATAACTGATAAACTGGATGAATTAAAGGAATTAGGAATACAGGGAATATGGCTTACTCCTATCTTTAAGTCGCCTAGTTATCATAAATATGACGTAACTGACTACTATACTGTCGATTCAGAATACGGAACAAAGGAAGATTTGAAAAATCTGGTTTCAAAGGCACATAGCAAAGGAATAAAAGTAATTTTAGATTTGCCTGTAAACCATACAAGCAAGGAACATCCATGGTTTAAAGATGTGCTCCAGAATAAAAACAGCAAATACAAGTCATATTACAGAGTGACAAAAAACAATGACCAGTCTTTGAACCTGAATTCTTATGCAATGAATCACAAAACTTGGAATAAGTTAAATAATGAGGAAATGTATTATGCTATATTCTGGGAAGGAATGCCTGATTTGAATTACAGCAATAGACAAGTCAGGGAAGAAGTGAAAAAGATTGCAAACTATTGGGTTAATGAGACTAACATAGATGGCTATAGAATTGATGGAGCGTATCATATATATGGTGATGGAGAATATCCTAAAAATGTTGATTTGGAAAAGGAAAGCGTAAACTGGTGGAAGGAATTTAGAAGCAGTCTTGAAAAGGAGCATCCAAATATTTATATTGTAGGTGAAGTTTGGAATGATACAAATAAGATTGCTCCTTATTACGCAGCCTTTGATTCAAATTTTGATTTTGAAATATCGGAAAATGGTATATCCGAAGCGATAATTTCTCAAGATGCTACAACTTTTTCTGACAAATTAACAAAAATATATGAAACTTATGGAAAAGTTGCTTCCAATTACATTGATGCACCATTTTTAACAAATCATGATCAAAATAGAATTGCTAACACCCTGCTTGATTTGAGGCAGCAAAAATTAGCGGCTTCAATATTATTGACATTATCTGGAAATCCATTTATATATTATGGAGAAGAATTGGGAATGAAGGGAAGCAAGCCTGATGAAGAGATAAGGGAACCTTATTTGTGGGGAAATGAAAATGGACAGACAAAATGGGAGGAAATAAAAAACAATATAGATACCCCTACTTTGGAAGTTCAAAAGAAAAATCCTGATTCACTATATAATTATTACAAAAAATGGATAGCTCTAAGAAATGGAAATGAAGCTTTGAAATACGGTGATTTACAAATAGTAAATGTTAATGATAGCCAAATATTAGCATATAAACGGACTTATAAAAATAAATCGGTAATTGTTTTACATAATTTATCCAATACAGAAAAAAATGTAAATGTAGATGGAAAAAACATAAAAATTTCTGGATTGACGAGTGTTTTAGTAAGTACAATTTAAATTAAGCTCATAAGTTTTAACAATTTTATTTAAATCTGGTTTATGAGCTTGAGCATATATTTTAATTAACTAAATTAAACAAATTATAATAATAAAGATGGAGTAGAACAGTTTTTTTATTCTGTCTTTATTTTTTTGTATTTGAATTTTTGTAAATAAAAAAATCCTCTAGTCTAAGAGGAAATTTTTGAAATTTAAAGTATATATTTGGATTTCTTTGATATTGAGCTGACAGAGATAAATTTAGAATTTAAATAATCATAATCATAACTTTTAAGTTTGGTTTAAAGTAATGTTACTATGAATGTATCAGGTTCAAGAAAAACAGTATTGTCATCTAAAAATTGTTTAGCATTAGTCAAAAGAATTTTTCCTGTTTTTGGCAATTCAATTATATTTTCTGTATTGTTGTAATTTATAATAATTTTAGAATTATTGTAACAAATCGTAACTTGTAAAATATTATTTTCAAGAATTTGAATACTTTGTTTTCCGTAAATAATCCAGTCTATGTATTTTTTTCTCAAAGCAATCAGTTTTTTTATAAAATCTTTCATTTCTAAATCCTGTTTATTTTCATCCCAAGGCATAACTCGGCGGCAATCAGGATCTGATCCACCTTTCATGCCGACTTCTGTTCCGTAATAGATACAAGGTGTTCCTAAATGAAAGTACATAAATGTTAGTGCGGATTTTACAGCATTTTGATTATTTCTAGCTGTGGTAAGGATACGCTCGGTGTCGTGGGAATCAAGCATATTAAGCATAACTTCATTAGTTTGCTGACGATAGTACATAAGTTGGCTGTTAATCTGGTTTTTAAAATCTTCTGTTGAAATTGTTTTTGTTAAAAAATAGCTTTTAATACTGGCTGCAAGCGGATAGTTTGTTACAGCGTGAAATTCATCACCATTTAGCCAAGGATGTGCATTATGCCAAACTTCGCCTAATATATAAATGTCTGGATTGATAGCCGTTACAGCTTTATGAAATTTTTTCCAGAACTGATGATCGATTTCATTTGCCACGTCTAACCTCCAAGCATCAATATCAAATTCCCTTATCCAGTAAGTTGCAATATCAAGTAGATATTGTTGAACTTCGGGATTGGACGTGTTGAGCTTGGGTAGTTTAGGACTGAATTTAAACGTGTCGTAGTTTAAATAATGATGAATATTTGGGAATTTTTCTGTTTTTGCATAGACTGGAAAGTTATGAATATGAAACCAGTCACAGTAAATGGAATTTTTCCCATTTTTTATTATATCCTGCCATTGACTTGAATTGTTGCCAATATGGTTAAAAACAGCGTCCAACATAATTTTCATTTTTCGTTTATGAGCTTCTTCAACTAATTTTCTAAAAGTTTTTTTATCTCCAAAATGCTTATCAATTTCAAAATAATTGATTGTGTCGTATTTATGATTGCTCGGAGCCTCAAATACAGGGCAAAAATAAAGTCCTGTAATACCTAAATCTTTTAAATAGTCAAGCTTTTGGAGTATCCCATACAAATCACCACCAAAAAAATCATCATGTTTAGGCGAAATATCCGTATCCCAGACCAAACTGTTTATTGGAGAAATTTCAGGCTTTCCATTGGCAAAACGCTCTGGAAATATTTGATACCAAACGGTATCTCGCACCCATTCAGGTACTTTTACCCTGTCAGAGTCATGTAAATAGGGAATTCTAAAGCTGTTTGAAGCATCTTTGTACTGATGCGGCTGATTTTCAGCAATTCCCATATCGCCAAAAAATACGTTTTCTCCATCTGTCCCTGTTATTTCAAATAAATATGAAATTCGATGATAATCAACTTTTACACTGGCTTGCCAGTAGTCATGACAAAGATCACTTGTAATTATTGACATTGGAATATGGTACTGATAGTCCTGCGTAAAGTCAAACAGGGCTGTATCGCCATAATGCAGTATCACTTGAGCGACATCGTTCTTTTTTGTCCTTAATCTAATGTGAATTTCGTCTTTTGTATAAAGATAGGCATATTCTGATTCAGTCCTATGATAAAATGCCGATTTTTCCATTAAATTACCCTCCAATTTATATTATTTTTTATTTTACAAATTTGTTTTTAAAGAATTCTAAATATATATTCATTTTTTATAAAATTAAACAGTTTAAGCAAATATGTTTTACTCAGATATTAAAGTTATTTTCAAATTCTTGTTCCAGCCAGTCGGAGTTAAGTTTAGAAGAATAAAGATATGGTGATGTAATTGTTAGGCTTGAAACTAATGTTGCATATTTTAAACAGTCAGTAATTGGTTTTTGTTTTGAAAAACCATATAAAAAACCGCTTACAAAAGAATCACCGGCTCCATTGGAATCTACAAGTCTGTATTGCCTTAAAATGCCTTCAGAGTAGATTTCACCAGTATTCATCAATATTTCTGAACCTAATTTTCCGTGTGTGCAGACAACAAATTTTTTATCTTTAATAAGTTCTTTCGTTAAAGATTTCAATTCTGTCTTAGAATGGATAGAATCGGAACTCATAAATATTGCATCAGCATAGGGGATAAATTCTTTATGCCAAGGGTTTTTACCATCATAATCATGAATATCTAGCCAAATCTTATTTTTATAATCTTTTAACAAAGGAAAGAGATGTTTAACAAACTCACAAATATCAAGTAATATTATATCAGCATCGTCAATAGCCTTTTTAAACGGTTTTAAGTCAATATCTTGATTAACCATTCCAACATGAGTGTAGATACTTATCCGTTTCCCATGTGAATCCATTAAATTAGTATGCATCTCAGTGCTTTCTTTATCTTCAATATAAAAAAATTTGATTTTTTCTGAATTTAAAACATTTTTTATATTTTTTCCAGCCTCATCATTTCCAAATTTTGTTGCCAATGTAACATCAAACCCTAATTTACTAAGGTTTATAGCTTTTCCTGCAGCAGTTCCTCCCAATACTTGCTTATAATCACTTGCGAATATTGTTGTTGGTTTTGAAGGAAATTCATTAACATTAATTATTGTATCCCAAGAAGTAGTTCCGATTACAAGTATCTTATTCATTTGAGTTCCTCCTAAAATATATTTAATTATCATAAAATAAATTATTGAAAAAATATTATAAATATTATCAAAAATTTTCTTTATCTTATAAAAGTATAGCATTTTATTTATTTTATTTCAATATTTTTAAAATTAAGTTTGTTCAATAATTTTATTTCAAAATTACTAATTTAAATACTTAAAGATTATAGAATTTGATAAATTATATTGTTAGGCAAATTTAATAAATAAAAATACAAAAAAATTAATCAACTCATGTTAAAGTTAAATTAAATAAAAAATTTTAAAAAAATGACATAATTTTGTCAAAAAAAAATGATATTCTATGAAATAGATGTTATAATGAACCTTGGTTAAAAAATAAGTTGTTTATTCTGGATGGAAGGAGATTACATGGTTAGGATATTTTTGAATTTTAAAAATAGGAAAATACAGGTTTTATCAGTATTATTTACGTTTAGTTTAGCAGGATTTGCAGCTAATGTGGATGACTTGATTTCTCAGTATGAAAAAAATTCGTATACAACGAAAATTAATGAAAAAAATATGAAAAAATTTGATATAAAGGATAAGGCTTTAAAAAATGGGGAGTGGAATGAGGTTAATGTAACTTCTAACGAGAATTATACGTTGCATGGACAGTCAAATGGGCTGACTATGGAAAATAACGTAAAATATGGGATTTTCTATTATAGAAATGGATATAATTTTAGAAGCAGGGAACTTACAGAAAACAAAATTGGTATTTCCAAGACTTTAAATGATTATTTTGGTTATAGTGATGTTAATTATAATAAAAAAACTAATCAAATTTCACGAAATATACAGAAAATCAGTAATGAAACTGCGAAAAATTCAGAAATACGTGATTTGATTGATTTGTATAAAAGTTATAAGAATAAGCAGAAGGAGATTGAGCAGGAAGCACTTACCTTAGAAGATACTAAAAAAGATTATGCTATTCAGGCTAAAAAATATGAGCTGGGGACGGCATCACAGTATGATTATGAACTAGCAAAAACAGAATATGAAAATTCTCAGCTAAAATATGAAAATCTTGGGCGGGAGCTGCAAATTTTAGGGGAACGATTTACAGTTTACAATGTAACTTTACCTGAAAAAGAGAAGCTTGATGACTTGAAAAAAGTTGAGCTGAAAAAGGATGATTTTTATGCCCTTAGACTATCGGAAGCTGAAACAATAGAATTAAATTCGCAGCTTAACAGTGAACAGCTAAGAAAGGAAAATATTGATTACAAGTATCCTAAATTATCAGGAGATGTCGGATATTCATTGAAAGACCATTCTGTTGTTGTTGGCTTATCTGTATCAAAAACTTTCAAAAGATACAATGACACTATTGAAGATTTGAAGAATGAAGCAGATAAATTAAAACTGCAGTATGAACAGAAAAAAAATGAGCTAGTGTCAAATGCTGGACAGCAGATGATAACTTACACAACCTATCAGACAAATGAATTAACAGCAGAAAATACAATGAATATTAAGAAAAAAGAATATGAAATTTATGCTAAGAAGTATGAGCTGGGAGTTGACACGTATTCCAACTATGTGGAAAAACGGAATAACTATAAGAAAGCTGTAATAGATTACGAAACAGCCAAAAATGAACTTGCAGCATTTACTAAAAAAATAAAATATTATAAATAGAGATTATTAATATGAAAAATAAAAACGAAAATTAAGAAAGCGGTGATTTTGTGGAAATAAATACAGAATTTTCTGAAATATCTAAAACTATTGAATCAAAGAGGAAAGAGTCAAAAAATAAAAATTATTTTTATAAATTTATGACAATATTTGCTGTAATATTGTTTGCTGCAGTTTCATGTGGAAAAAAAGAAACTGAGCCTGAATATGAAGTGACAACTGTTGATAGGGGGGATATTTCGCTATCAGTTTCAAAGAATGGACAAGTTGTATCAGATAATGCGGTTTCAGTATTTACGACTTCAAGCCAAAGAGTAAACAAAGTGTTCTTTAAAAAAGGGGATAATGTGAAAAAAGGCGATGTAGTCTTGACATTTTATCCAGCTGATAAAAATGAGACTTTGAGAAAAATACAAATGAAAACTTTGGAAATTCAAAAATATGAGAGAAATTTGGCTGATGCTCAAGGTTCGCTTAGAAGAAAAAAAGAGTCTAAAAGTTTGGAAATTCAGCAAAAATCAAGAGATTTGTATAATGCGGAAGAATTGTATAAAGTTGGTGGAGAAACAAGGGTTAATGTAGACGATGCAAGAAAGGCTCTAAGAAATTCAAGGCTGGATTTGGATACAGTTGACAGTGAGCAGAAGGCCAGCATAGCAGATTCGAGAACAGCATTAAAAACTGCAAAATTAGAATTGGCGACATTGCAGGAAGATCTGTCACTTATAAAAGATGAAATAACGAGTCCAGTTGATGGTGTTATTACAGAAATGACTGCAGATGAAAATTACCGTGTAAATACTGAAACGACTTTGTTTAAAGTATCAGATTCAACAAACATGAGGGTAGAGGTAAGTCTTTCAGACAATGAGGTAAAAAATATTCAAGTTGGGCAAAGAGTTGAAATTACTTCGGATTCATTGCCAGATGGAGAAAAAATTGAAGGTACTGTTTCACAAATTTCTGGAGTGGCTGAAAAAAGCTCATCTCTTGACGAAAGTAACACTACTGTAAAAATTCAAATAAATGAAACTAAGGGATTAAAGCCTGGCGCTACGATAACAGCGACAATTTTTTACAAGGAAAGTAAAAATGTGACAAAGCTGCCGTATAGTTCAGTTATTAATGAAAATGGTAAATATTATGCCTTTGTTGTAGGAAAAGATAACAAAGTTTCAAAAAGGGAAATTAAAGTTGGAATAAATGATGATTCTTTTTATGCTGTAGAGTCGGGAGTGTCAGTAGGAGAAAGAGTAATTACTACTGTGGATGAGAGACTAAAGGATGGACAAAAAATAAAAATTGCAGATCCTTCAAAACAGAAAGCGGTTCCTAATGGTGTAATATTTAAGGAAGAAAAACCAGCAGGAAATGCTGGGGGACCTGATGGGCCACCACCAAGATAGAAAAATAAACTTTAGAGGTAAATTTTTATGATAAAAGTGAGCGATATAGTAAAAATATATAAAAATGGAAGTATGGAATTAAAGGTTTTGAAAGGGCTTAATCTTTCTGTGAGTGAAGGAGAATATGTGGCTTTTATGGGACCTTCAGGAAGTGGGAAATCAACTCTTATGAATATTTTAGGCTGTCTTGACAGTCTTACTTCTGGAACTTACATTTTGGATAATCAAGATGTTTCAACTATAAAAGGAGATGCACTTGCTGAAGTAAGAAACAAAAAAATAGGGTTTGTATTCCAAACGTTTAACTTACTTCCAAAGATGACGGCAGTTGAAAATGTGGCTCTTCCAGCTTTGTATGCAGGAGTAAAGAAAGCTGAAAGGCTAAAAAGGGCAACTGAAGCATTGGAAAGTGTGGGACTTGGTGAAAGAATTCATCATAAGCCGAATGAGATGTCAGGGGGACAAAGACAGAGAGTGGCAATAGCAAGAGCGATAATAAACAATCCTAAAATACTTCTTGCAGATGAGCCAACAGGAAATCTAGATTCAAAATCTGGAGAAGAGGTTTTAGAAATTTTTAAAAAACTGAACGATAACGGGACAACGATAGTAATGGTTACGCATGAGGAAGATGTGGCAGAGCATTGTAAAAGAATTATCAGATTAAAAGACGGTGTAATAGAAAAGGATGAAATTGTTCAGCATCGGAGAGGAGTGTAGTGTAAATGGATTTTATGGAATTACTAAAATTGTCAGTATCAAATTTATTTAGCTATAAGGTACGTTCCTTTTTGACAATGCTTGGAATAATAATCGGAATATCCTCAGTTATAATGATGTCTTCACTGGGAGCAGGAGTTAAGGAGAACATCACTGGAGATTTGAACAAACTGGGAGTATCAAATTTTCAAATATCAATTGACACTTCTCCAGGACAGACTTATAAATCATATGATTTATTGACAAAAAAGGATATTGAAAGAATAAAAAATATAGATGGTATTGAAGCAGTTACTCCAACTACAAGCTCATTTGCCAGAATATCAATGAGCAATGGCTCGGACATGATGCTTTCAGGAACAGGAGTGACAGAAGATTATTTTAAAATGTCAAACTATACAGTAATAAAGGGAAGAAAATTTTTGCCAAGTGAATACAGAAAAGATGGAAAATATATAATGATTGACAGCACAACGGTGGATCAATTATATCCTGGACAAAATCCTATAGGGAAAAAAATGATTTTAAACTTTAAAAAAAATAGTCAAACTGTAACAATTGTTGGAGTATTTAAAAATCCGTATGCCAGTTTAGGCGGTGGAGATGGAATGTCTGCTTTAGCACTTTTTCCTAATAATTACTTGAATTATCTGGAAGGAAACGAACAGGATAAGTTTATGGCATTACAAGCAAAGGCAAGAGATGCAAATGAAATGAACAGAGTAATGGAAGTGGTAAAAAATTTATTGAAAACAAGAGGAAGTGAACCTAATATTTACAATGTATATTCAACAAGTCAAGGGCTGGATCAATTTAATAACATTCTTAATATGCTTTCACTTTTCATAAGTGGAGTTGCTGCTATTTCACTATTTGTAGGTGGAATAGGAGTTATGAATATAATGCTTGTAAGTGTTACTGAGAGAATAAGAGAGGTTGGACTTAGAAAGGCCATTGGAGCAAAAACAGGGCATATTCTTATCCAGTTCCTTATAGAAGCAGTTATTTTAACATTTTTTGGAGGTATAATTGGAGTTGTAATTGGATATTCATTAGCACTTCTGGTTGGTATGTTTATACAGACATCACCAATATTAAGTCCAGTTATAGTGTTTGTGTGTATATTTGTTTCTACAATGATAGGATTAGTTTTTGGAGTTTATCCAGCGAAGAAAGCTGCAGCATTGGAGCCAATGGAAGCACTGAGAACAGATTAGAATTATGTTTAAATAAAAATAAAAATTGATTATCTTAAAAAATTAAATTTAGGATAATCTTTTTTTATAGATTTTGAAAAAAATATGTTATAATAAAGAATAAATTTTAAATATATTTGAATTATGATATTGATAAGAAATGTAGAGTATAAAAGGAGATGATAAAAAGTGTCAAAAAACAAATATCTTGATATGGATATAACAAACTTGCCAACACCAGCTTTTATAGTTGATGAAAGGCTGCTAAAAAGAAATCTTGAAATATTAAAAAGTGTAATTGATAGAACAGGATGTAAAATATTACTTGCACAAAAGGGATTTTCGATGTTTTATTTTTATCCGTTAATTAGTGAATACTTAAATGGAACGACTGCAAGCTCGCTATTTGAAGCAAGACTGGGGTATGAGGAAATGGAATTGAAAAATCCCAACAAAAAATTGGAAACTCATATTTTTAATCCATCTTATAGGGAAGATGAGTTTGATGAAATAATGGAAATAACAAATCATATTGTTTTTAATTCTTTCAATCAATGGAAAAAATTTAAAAGTAAAGTAAAAGAATTTGAAGAAAAAAATGATAAGAAAATTAGCTGTGGACTTAGATTAAATCCAGAATTTTCAGAAGTTGAAACAGAGATTTATAATCCAGCG
Organism: Leptotrichia sp. oral taxon 223; assembly: GCF_013394795.1. Lineage (NCBI taxonomy): Bacteria > Fusobacteriati > Fusobacteriota > Fusobacteriia > Fusobacteriales > Leptotrichiaceae > Leptotrichia > Leptotrichia sp. oral taxon 223. The sequence continues at coordinate 100,785 of NZ_JABXYU010000004.1, read as the reverse complement.
GGAAGATTTTCGAGATTTGGAGTAACACTTGAAAATTTTAAGGAAGATGAACTTGAAGGTTTGGATGGATTTCATTTTCACGCACTTTGTGAGCAAAATTCAGATGCCCTTGAAAATGTATTAAAAATTTTTGAAGAAAAATTTGGAAAATATTTGCATAATATGAAATGGCTTAATTTTGGCGGGGGACATCACATTACAAGAGAAGATTATGATATTGAAAAACTTGTAAAATGCATAAATTACATAAAAGAAAAATATGATGTGGAAGTGTATTTGGAGCCAGGAGAAGCAGTTGCCTTGAATACAGGATTTTTAGTTTCAGAAGTTTTAGATATTACAAAAAATGAGATGGATATTTTGTTAATGGATACTTCAGCTTCGTGTCATATGCCTGATGTAATCGAAATGCCATACCGTCCATTTATTTTCGGCTCAGGAATGCCAAATGAGAAGAAATATACTTATAGATTGGGAGGGCCTACTTGCCTTGCTGGAGATGTAATCGGAGATTATTCCTTTGATGAACCTGTAAAAGTAGGAGATAAACTGATTTTTACTGATATGGCACATTACAGCATGGTAAAGACGAATACTTTCAATGGGATAAATTTGCCTGTGATTGCAGTTTATACAGAAAAAGGTGGAGTTGAGGTTATTAGAAAATTTGGATACGAGGACTTTAGAAATAGATTGTCATAATTTGAAATAAAAAATACCCCTAGATATTTGATATTATTTAGGGGTATTTACAAAACTTTATTTTTCCTGCATTTTCACTAATTTTACACTGTTATTTTCATCCAGAGGTATTAAATAATCAGTATTTTGTTCATTTTCTTCAAAAAGTAATTTTATTTAATTTTAATTAATATTTTAAAAAAAGATAGTCATTTCTGACCATCTTCACTAAATACTTATTTGAAAAGTTCATTAATTTTCTGAATCAAATAATTTACATCATTTTTCTCTAAAAATTCAACAATACTCGTTCCAACAATTACTCCATCCGCATATTTTCTCATCGTATTCACGTTATCGTTATTTTTTATTCCAAAACCTAATGAAACTGGCAAGTCTGAAACTTCTCTTATTTCATTAATAAAAGATTCTAAACGTGGTAAATCAACTTGTTTTGAACCTGTTACCCCAAGAGATCCGATTGCGTAAATAAAGCCATTGCCTTGAGAAATAATTTTTTTAATTCTGCTTCCAGAAGTAACGCTTACAAGAGGGATAAGAGCGATATTGTTTTCCTTTAATTTTTCTGACATTTCAAAGGCTTCTTCGTAAGGCAAGTCTGGAATGATTATTCCTTTAATATTAGTTTCACAGCATTTTTGGATAAATTCGTCAATTCCATAAGCAAATATTAAGTTGTAATAAATTAAAAAAATTAAAGGTTTTGAAATATCGTTTTTTATTTCTGTTAGTAAATCAAATATAGTATCGGTAGTAACTCCAGCTTCTGAAGCGAGAAATGAAGCATGTGAAATCAATTTTCCGTCAGCTATGGGATCAGAGTAGGGAATACCGACTTCTAGCATATCAAGAGCCGTATTATCTAAATTTTGTAAAAATTGTTTTGTAAAATCAACGCTTGGGTATCCTGCGACAATATAACCAATGTTTACTTTTTCTTTTTCTCTAAAAATATCAATAATTTTCTTATCTAATCTTTTTTCACTCATTTTCCAAACCTCCATTTAACTCATAAATTCCATTTTTTCCGCCAGTTTCCTTATCTTTTAACACAGAAAAAACAGTGTGCATATCTTTATCTCCACGTCCAGAAACGTTTACGACGATAGTTTCTCTTTTGTCTTTAGAAAGTGCAGGACATAATTTTTCAAGATAGGCTAACGCATGAGAACTCTCAATTGCTGGAATAATACCTTCTTTTCTTGTAACAAGCATTAACGCTTTCATTGCCTCATCATCAGTAATTGGTGCGTAAGTTGCTCTTTTTGTATCAAATAAATGTGAATGTTCAGGACCTACTCCCGGATAGTCAAGTCCAGCTGAAATTGAGTGAACTGGGCTTATTTGTCCATATTTGTTTTGAAGAACATAAGTTTTCATCCCATGAATAATTCCAGATTTTCCAAGTGTTAATGTGGCAGCGTGCATATCTGTGTCAATTCCGTATCCTCCAGCTTCGACTCCATAAAGTTTTGTTGAGTTATCTTCCAAAAATGCACTAAAAATGCCAATAGCATTACTTCCGCCACCAACACAGGCAATCACGTGATCAGCATGTTTTCCCAGTTCCTCCAGCTGTGCTTTTGCTTCGTAACCAATAATTGACTGAAAATCACGCACGATAGTCGGATATGGATGAGGCCCTACAACAGATCCGATTACATAAAACACAGTTTCTATCTCTGCAACCCAAGACTGAATAGCCGCAGTTGTCGCTTCCTTCAAGGTTTTAAGCCCATCTTCAATAGAAATAACTCTTGCTCCCAAAAGCTCCATTCTAAAAACATTTAATTTTTGTCGTTCAATATCAACAGCTCCCATATAAACGTCACACTCCAAACCTAATAGAGCGGCGGCAGTAGCAGTAGCAACGCCATGCTGTCCAGCCCCAGTTTCAGCAATAACTTTTTTCTTTCCCATTTTTTTAGCAAGTAAAACTTGCCCAAGCGCATTATTAATTTTATGAGCACCAGTATGATTCAAGTCTTCCCTTTTCAAGTAAATATCGTGGTTGTAATATTCGCTCAAATTTTTTGCATAATAGAGTGGAGTTTCACGCCCAACATAATTTTTTAGCAAATTATCAAATTCTTCAAAAAATTCCTTGTCATTTTTTAGCTTTTCATATTCGGATTCCAGTTCCGATAGAGCAAACATCGCAGTTTCAGGTACAAATTGTCCACCAAATTGCCCAAAATATGCCTTTTCATTAAAATGTTTATTTTCCATATTTTTTTCCTTTCATATCAATCTTTTTAAATTATTATTATTTCTTTTTTACCAAATTTACAACATTTTCAACTAATTCTTTACTTTTTCTATTATTAACTTCAACTTTGCTGTTTATATCTAAAATGGCAGGCTTGTACTCAAGCGCTTTTTGAATATTCTCAATCGACAACCCTCCAGCTAGCACAAACGAATATTCCTCTAATTTTTTCAAAATATCCCAATCAAAGACAATTCCATTTCCACCACGATTTTCTCCTTTTGCATCAAATAGAGGATATTCGATATATGGCTTGTAGTCAGTAATATTTGGAAGTTGATCAGTCACGCCAAAAACTTTCCAAAGCTTCGTTTTAGCAGGGAAATTTTTACGTTTTCTAAAACAATTTTTTTCGTACAATTTTTCTAATTTTTGAGTAAGTTCCATACAATATTCCACTAACTCATCTCCATGTAGCTGCACAATATCAATATCTGTTTCTTCCACAATTTTTATAATATTCTCAATCATCGCATTCACAAACACTCCTACCGTTCTTTTCCCATGCCTGTGTGCAATCCGTGTAATTTTAGTCGCTAGTTCACTATTCACCTGCCTTTGACTTTCTGCAAAAATACATCCGAAATAGTCAATATCCAAAGTTTTCAATTCATTAATTTCAGTAATGCTCCTAATTCCACAAACCTTTAGTTTAGTAGTATTTTCTGTGAAATCATCAATTGCCATATTATTTTCTTTTTTCTCCAATTTTTTTCCTTCCATAAATTTATTTTTCTTTCTAAAGAAGCCCTTTCATAAGTGCCTCTCCGATTAGCAGTCCATCCACATTCAATTTTTCTGCATACTCCACATCCTCTTTTGACAAAAATCCACTTTCACTTACAATAGTCAAATTTTTCAAAACATCATTTGGAATTTCATTTATCAGTTTTTCCGTAGTTCTAATATCAACTTCAAAAGTATTCAAATTTCGGTTATTTATCCCCAAAATCTCCAAATTCGGAATCTTCAAAGCCCTTCTTATTTCCTCTTCATCATGAGTTTCCACCAGAACATCCATTTCTAAATCCTGTGCCAGCTCATGAAGTTCCAAAAGCGTCTTATCGTCTAGCATTCTCACAATCAGCAAAATTGCCGAAGCCCCCAAAAATTTAGCATGAGCCACTTGAAACGGAGTATAAATAAAATCCTTTCTCAAAATCGGCATTTCTGGAAATTTTTCCCTTACAATTTTTATAAAATCATTCTCCCCTTTAAAATATTCCTTTTCCGTCAATATCGAAAAAGCTGAAACTCCTTTAACCACATAACTTTGTGCCTGTTTTAACAAATCAAAATCATCTTTTGCAATTTTTCCCTTCGATGGAGAAGCCCTCTTAATTTCCCCAATAATCTGAATTCCCTTTTGATCAAGTGCCTTTTTTAAAGATGGCTGTTTAAAAGACTTTAATTCGTCTACAAGCTGTATATCTCTTTTAATTTTTATTTTTTCTAAAATATCCATATTTCTCCTTTTGTTTTTAAATATTTGGTATGAAAATTTCATTTTTTACTAAACTGACATAGATACTAAATATTATTAAATTTACTAAAAAAATTACTAATTTTAATTTATTTTTAGATTTTTTTCTTTTTTCTTCATCTTTAACTTTATTTATTTTGTTTAATTTTATCGAACTTAAATACATTGCTATTATTTTAAACAAAATATAAATTAAAGGAATATTTCCAATAACAAAAAAATATAAAAATTCTAACATAGGGTAGAAAAAAATTGTAACTAATAAAAGCAATATTATGTCAGGTACTATAAAATATCTTAAACAATGTTCCCTATATAAAGTTTTTATCATATTCGCACCATTCTTTCCCCAAATTTTAATTTATAAATATTTTCAGCTTTTTTTAGTCTTTCAATAAAAAATCAATAATATTCAAATGTTTTATCCCGTTTCTTGACATATCAAACCTGTCCATAGAAATTACATATTTGGGATAATTATCATTAATTTTTTCAAATGGTAAAAATTCCCTTTTTATAGTGTCTTCAGAGGCAAGTAAATATGCTACCTGAATATAAATTTTTTCATTATTTGTTTTTGTACAGACAAAATCTATTTCTAAATTATTCAATTTTCCGATTTTTATGTTATAGCCTTTTCGCAATAATTCCATGTATACAATATTTTCAAAAATTTGATTTATATCTCTTTCGTTTGTTTCCAAAATTGCTTCTCTTATTCCATGGTCTGCAATATAATATTTTTCACTCACATTTAGAACTTCTTTACCTTGTATTTCATAACGAGGGACTTTGTGAATCAGAAATGCGTTTTCACAGGCTTTTATGTAATTTAGCACAGTATCTACTGCAACTTTTCTATTTTCGCTTTTGAAATATTTTGAAATTGAATTTGCAGAAAATGTATTCCCAATGTTCATTACAATGTAATTGATGATTTGCTCTAATAATTCAGTATTTCTTATATTGTTTCTTTGAGTAATATCTTTTAATATTATTGATGAATATATATCTTTTAAATATTGCATGCTTGATTCCGCTTCATAATTTAAATTATGTAAAAATGGCATTCCACCTAGTTTGACATACTTTTCAAACATTTCTTCTTTTGAAATATTTTGATTTATATTTTGGTATATTGAACAAAACTCTTTAAATGAAAAAGGATAAATTTCAACTTCAATATATCTTCCTGCAAGGTAAGTTGCAAGTTCTCCCGATAATAGTTTAGCATTGGAACCTGTTATATAAATATCAAATTGCTTATCCTCTGTTCTTAATGAATTTATACACTTTTCCCATTCTTTTACTTCCTGAATTTCATCCAAAAATAAATAGCATTTTTCTTGAGTATTTTCTGCTTTTTCCAATATATATTCATTCAATGTATCTGCATAGCAAAGATGTCTATTTCTTAAATTTTCAAAATTGATATAAATAAATTGATTTTCGTCAACACCGTTTTTTTTCAATTCTTTCATAATCAATTTTAACATTACAGATTTACCGCTTCTCCTAATTCCTGTCAAAACTTTGATAATATCTTTATCTATAAAGGGCTTAATTTTTTCAAAATAAATTTTTCTTTCTATCATAAAATCACCTCTATAAATATTTTATCATATTTACAACTAATAAAAAAGACATTTTTTTGATTTTTATCAGTTATAATCTATAAAAAATATAAATTAGTAATTTTATCAATTATATCTAAAAAATTATTTTGTAATTTTCACATAATCCTTATAAAACTCATAAACCTTCCCACTCTTAATCGCTTCCAAAATCATTTCTTTCGCCTCCGCAGGATGATCCACCACATCCGCAGTATAAAGAGCAAACATTGCATTCAATACGACAATATCAAATTTTGCTGATTTTTCTTCACCTTTTAAGATTTTCACCAAAATTTCAGCATTTTCCTCTGGAGTTTCGCCTTTAATTTCAGAATGAAAAGCCCGTTTAAAGCCAAAACTTTCAGGAGATATTGTATATTCAAGAATTTGTTCACCTTTTACTTCTATAATTCTTGTATCATCGCAAATCGTGATTTCATCAAGCCCATCATTTCCTCGAACAGCTAATGCATGCTTTCTTCCCAGTAATTGTAATGTTTCAGCGTACAATCTGTGTACAGGCTCGTGGTAAAGTCCAACCAATTGGTATTTTAATTTTGTGTTTGGGTGAAGCAGTGGACCTAAAATGTTAAATACAGTTCTTATTCCAAGACGGCTTCTAACTTCTCGCACTTCTCCAATTAATTTATGAAAAAATGGAGCATGAAAGAAAGCAAGATTTTTTACGTGCAGTTTTTCAATTTGATTTGCAAGCGAATTTTCAAGAGGTACTTCTAGTTTGTCAAGTACATCACTGCTTCCACTTTTACTTGAGATTGCACGGTTTCCGTGTTTTGCGACATTTATTCCCATTGCTCCCAGAATAAATGCCACAGCTGTTGAAATATTTATCGTCTTGAATCCATCTCCACCAGTTCCGCAAACATCAATCATTGGAGTTTCATCTTCAAAAGTTGTGCTATATTCTAGAATATTTTTCACAAATGCTGTAAGCGATTCAGGATAAAGGCTTTTTTCCGAAATTAGTACAAGCAAGGCTCCAAGTTGTACAATGTCATAATTTTTACTATCAATAATTTTACAGATTTCACGAAAATCAGTATCTGTTAATGCGATATTTTCCTGTAATTTTTTTAAATATTTATTCATATCTATAAAATTTCCTTTCTCTTTAGTATTTTTAGAATTTTCATTATTTTGCAAAGTTTCTGAAACTTCAATATTCAAGAAGTTTCGTATCGTATTTTTTCCATATTCAGTAAAAATTGATTCTGGATGAAACTGAATTCCAAAAATATTTTTACTTTTGTGTTCCACAGCCATTGCAATCCCATCCTCAGACTTTGCCGTAACTTCAAGATCTTCTGGAATATCATCAACATAAAGCGAATGATACCTCATAACTTTAAATTTTTTTGGTAAGTTTTTAAATAATACAGAATTCTCGGATAAAACTGTAATTTCTGAAGTTTTACCATGTAATGGGTTTTCAAGCCTTTTTATTTCCCCACCAAAATTCATTCCAATTGCCTGGTGTCCAAGACAAATTCCTAAAATTGGAATATTCCCCAGTTCATCAGTATTATTTAAAATTTCTAGGCAAATTCCGCTGTCCTTTGGATGTTTTGGACCTGGAGAAAAAATTATTTTACTAGGATTTATTTTTTTTATATCATCAATTGTTATTGCGTCATTTCTAACAGTAATAACTTCATCATCTGTCATTTCCTTCAAATACTGCTCAACATTAAATACAAAAGAATCATAATTGTCAATCATCAAAATCATTTATTTTACATCCTTTCTATTTTCATTTTTATTTTTTTCTTCATTACAGAATTTTTTAAAAATGTTTAGCACAGAAGCCCTCTTATGGTAAATTTCCTCATATTCCTTTTCTTTCACAGAATCAAAGACAATTCCTGCTCCAGCCTGAATAAATACATTCCGAATCTCATCAACTTCATTTAAGTCGTAATTTTTATTTTCAAAAAATGCAGTACGAATAATAATCGCAAGCTGAACATCTCCATTAAATCTCAAAAATCCAATTCCACCAGCATAAACATTTCTTTTAAATTTTTCCAGTTCTGAAATGATTTGCATAGCACGAATTTTTGGCGACCCAGAAAGCGTTCCTGCTGGAAGAGCCTGAGCAATAACTTCAAATATCGACACATCTTTTCGCTTTTTCCCGTAAACATCAGTTACGATGTGCATTACATGTTCATAATTCTTAATATGCATAAGATTTTTTACAACAACTGAGCCATTTTCTGCAAATTTTCCAATATCATTTCTAGCCAAGTCAACAAGCATCCTATGTTCAGCACATTCCTTTTCATCATTTAATAAATCGTTTGCTAAAAATGCGTCTTCGTTGGCATCTTTTCCTCTCGGACGAGTTCCAGCGATAGGAGCAATATAAATATTATCAGACGAAATATCAACTAGTATTTCAGGACTTGATCCAACAATGTCCCCATATTTTGTAGGAAAATGGTACATATACGGACTCGGATTTGCCTTTGACAATTTTTCATAAAAATCAAGAGAATCCATATTTGACGTAAGTTTTAACTGCTCGCTTAGCACAACTTGAAAAATATCTCCAGACTTAATATATTCCTTTGCTTTTTCAATAATTTCATAATAATGTAATTTTTCCTCTTCAAAATCTGTTTTTGTATCATAAAATAAATCAGAATCATTAATTTTTTCAGAAATTTCATCATTTAAAAAATTAAAATATTTTTCTTCATCTCCATAAAAAGAAAATTCTTTGCTAGTCTTTGAATAGTGTAAATATGCCTTTGCATTAGCAAAAATAAACTGTGGAAATTTAAATTGCTCTTTTTCAATTTTTTCAATTTTTTCAAAAAAATGTATCGACTCATAAGTAAATGTCCCAAAAAGTCCTGCAAAAGTGGAAAGTCTTTTCTGTTTTACAAACGAATTGTATATTTTTCTTAATGAGTCATAACTGTATTCATTAGAATCAAAATATTCACAGTCAATCCCAATAATAACTTGCCTTTCATCTTCAGCAAAATAGGAATTGCTAAATTTTTTTCTGATAATAGAGTAGTAATAAGTAGGTTTATTTGTTAACATAAAATATCTCACTTTCTATATTATTGTATTTTTCTTTTTAGTATTTTTTTCTTTTTTAGTTGAAATTTATAAAAAAATTCCCTTAAATCGTTTTACCGACTAAGAGAATTGTATAAAATAAAAGCATTGATTCTGTTTCACCAATGCTTTTCTCACAATATTTAATAATAGTAATTACAATAAATTTCAACATAGCTGGCAAAAAATATTAAATTGTATTTAATTTTTTCCACCATGTCCAAGTTTGTCTAATCATTGTAATCACTCCTTAAAATTTTATTTTATTATTAATTTACAAACACTATATCACAAAAAATGTATTTTGTAAAATATATTTTATCAATTTAACCATAAATTTTATTAATGATTAATTTGTATTTTCCGTTTCATTTTCTTCCTGCAGTTTTTTATCATCCCACAATTTAAAGAATGGATAGTAAATAGCCGCTGTTATGAAGAAGTTTACTACCTGTATTGCTGCCCCTGTCCAATGGCTCGTCGCAAGGAAGCCGGATATGAAAGGCGGTGTTGTCCAAGGCAAAGCGACTCCAGTTACTTTTGCAACTAATCCTGAATACATTGCTAGATAAGTAACCATTACTGTAACTAAAGGAGCCAATATAAACGGAATGATTAAAATAGGGTTCATAACTATTGGAAGTCCAAATAAAATAGGTTCATTAATATTGAAAAAAGCGGGACCAATTGCTAATTTACCAATTTCTTTAAGCTGTTTACTCTTAGAAAGGAAAAGCAGCATAATAGCAAGAGAGAAAGTTGTTCCAGAACCTCCCATATTGTGAAATATATCAAAAAACTGAGTTGTAACTATATTTGGAAGAGGTTTTCCAGCACTAAGCGCAATTCTGTTCTGATCCATTAACGTATCTAATACAGGTTTTGCTATACCTCCCGTTACTAGATTTGAACCGTGTATTCCAGCAGACCATAATAAATTAGTTATAAAAGAAAGTCCCATCATTCCAAAGAAAGATCCTCCTAATGCTGTAAGAGGTTTAGTTAAGACCATTTCAACAACTTTATGAATATTACCAAATGGAGAAACTTCAAATAAAATTCTTATCATCAATGCAATCATAATAACAAAAAAACCTGGAATTAATGCCGCAAATGATTTTGATACTGCAGGAGGTACAGAATCAGGCATTTTAATAACAATATTCTTTTTAACAATAAAGTTTACAATTTCTATTGCCAAAAGTGACATTATTATAGCTACGAATAATCCTCCACTTCCCATACTAGGCAGTGGAATACCATTATGAAAAGGAGTTACAAGTAAAAATGCCAAAACTCCTAAGATTGTACTGGAAATTTCATCTAATTTATAATGCTGAGCTAATTTATATGAAATACCGATACAGGCAATAAATCCTAATAAATTAAATGTTACGTCAACAGGATAAGATAGCCATTTTGCGATAATCTGCCCAACTGCATTATATTTATAAAAATTAGCTAGCGCTGGTATTGGCAAGTTTCCTAAAATTAAAAATACAGATCCTGCGATAATAAAAGGTAATGTAATAACCATTCCATCTTTAATTGCTGCCAAATGTCTTTGATTAGCCACTTTTCCAGCAACTGGCATTAATTTTTCTTCTAAAAATTGTGTAAATTTGTCCATAATATTTGCCATTTTAATTCCTCCTAAATTATATTTATTTCAAATTTTAATGTTCTTGTGTAAAAAATATATTATCTTTCATTTTGTTAATATTTTGTTTTTAGCAATAAATAGAGCGTTTAATATATATTAAAATGAATAGATAGTGTAATTAATATGTTAATGTTAAAAGTATTTATCAAATCAATTTATAAGATAAATAATTGTTAAATTAATAAAAATATAAATATGATATGAATAATTATGAAATTTTAAATTATATTTGAATTCTTTTCTGTATGTTCTAAAGAATTTAAATACAATTTATCTTAAAGCTAAATACTAATATTCATAATTGTTCAAATTTAAGTTACAAATATTAGTATTTAAACTTTAAATTAGAATACAATCAAAGAAATAAATGATATTAAAGTAAATTTAATGCCTGATCTAATACTTTGGCACCATTCATCATTCCATAATCAACCATATTAATTACATCTATACTAATGCTATTTTCTTCAGCGATTTTTTTAGCTTCTGGTAAAGCATATTTTACTTGTGGCCCCAATAAAACAACGTCAGCTTTAGCAAATTCCTCTTTTGCCTTGTCAAGCGGTTCAGCCCAGATTTGAACTTCAAGTCCTCTTTTTTCAGCTTCTGCTTTCATTTTGTTTACTAATAGGCTAGTAGACATTCCTGCTGCACAACATAATAAGATTTTTTTCATTTTCAATCATCCTTTCTTCTTTTTCTTAAATTTTTTATTGTTCTGTAATTTCATTGTTTTATCAAATCAATGAGCTTAACTTTCATATTTATAGTATACCATTAAATTTTAAGAAGTCAAATTTTATAAAAAAATCATCATTTTTCGTCTATAATTTATGTTAAATATAATTAAAATAAGGCTTTATAAAACTAAAAACAAAATAAACGATAAAAAATTTATTAGTTTTTTCGTTCGCTTTTTTACACAAATATTTCAAAAAAAATAAAATTTTTTTAAAAAATATACCTGTTTTTTAGAAATATTTAGTGAATTTTATGATACTTTTTGCATTTTGAAAATATTGAATATAAATTTTAAAATCATAAAAGTTTTTTTTCAAAATTTGTTCGTTTTTTAAAGTAAGAATTTCATTGAAATAACCATCATCAACTATTATTCTTAGTTCATTTTCCAAATGATTTTGCCTCATAAGATTTGCTACATCCAACTGAAGAAAAAAAGATGTAGAGTATTTTCTTTTAATATTGATAATTTCTAACTCTTCTCTAAAATTAGTTTTTGAAAATTGTGCCAAGTCAAGCAGTAGAACTTTCTTTAACTGTTTTTCCACATTATTTTTAAACTGTTTTTTTGCAAAGCTGACATTTTTATATACATAATCATAATTTCTTTTCAAAATATACGTTTTTATCAGTTCATAAGTGGAATGAAAATCTTTCACATCATTTTTTATTAAATCCATAACACTATTTATATTTTGGACAAGTTCCCTGTTTTTTTCTTCAGAAGTTTTACTATTGTCAATTATTTTAAAACGAATTTTTTCCACTTTATTATTTATATGTTCTCCAACCTTAATTTTTTCATAAGTCACCTTAATATCTGAAAAAAGATTTATAGTTTCAATCGCTTTTTTCAAAACCTGCTTCTCAAAATCAAAAAAACGCTCGTATTTATCCCCGGTATCAAACATTTCTTTTAGTCTTTCTAATGTAATTACAGTATCATTATTATAATTTTTATCAGAAATTAGATAAGTATAAAAATTATAAGTAGCCTCATCTCCCATAAAAACTAGAAAATCAAATCTAAGAAGTGAAAATAGAGTATTGTTTTTTCTAGCGCTCTGAATCTCCCTTGCAAACTGAAACTCAATTTTTGAATAAACAATATTATAAGATATCAAAATAGGAAACCGCCCATAAAGCACAGCTTTATCATTACTAAAAATTGAAAATTCCAGTTTTTTTGCCTGTAAATTATCCAAAAACTTTTTTAACTGTTCAAATTTGCTAAATTTAAGCACATCCAATATTTCGTCCAATTCAATATCTTGTAAAATTGACGTTTTCTTAAATTTTTCCAGTAAATTATATTCTGTAAAAAGAAATTTTAAAAAGTGTTTTTCTTTCTTATTCAACGCTTTTGAAAATGAAATTTTTATTTTTTTATTTTCTAAAAAATGTTTGTTAATTGGTGCATAAATATCCATAATGTGATTTTTCTCCTTTGATAAAAATTTTGTAAAATATTTTATTATAAATTTATAATTTTTTAAAATTTTCAATATATATTATACACGAAAAAACATATAATTGTAAATCGCTTATTTTCATAGAATATTGAAATAATGCTTTAATTAATAATAAAATTAATAAAAATAGACGAAAATTGAATTAAAAATATGAAAAATTGACATACTTGGAAACGTGTGTTATAACAAAATTAAGAAGAAATTTTAGTAAAAATATTTGATGACTAGAAAAAATAAAAATTAAAAATAATTTTAGGAGGAATTACTATGGCTGAAGAAGTATTGGATATTGAAATGATTGCAATGACATTAATTGGACATGCGGGAGAAACTAAAAGCTTGGCTTATCAGGCTATGAATGCGGCGAAGGAAGGGAAGTTTGATGAAGCGGAAGAATTTATGAAGCAGTCAACTGAGGAAATGCTGAAGGCTCATGAATTACAGACAGATCTGATTGTGAGAGAAGCAGGAGGGGAAAAAATTGATGTTGGTTTGATTATGGTGCATTCACAAGATCACTTGATGACAGCGATTTTATTTAAGGAACTGGCAAAGGAATTTATTGAGGTGTACAAGAGACTGGAACAAAAATAATTTTTTTAAAATATCTAAAACAGGGCAATTGCGTATAAAAAATGTTATTTTATGTGTGAATGTCCTGTATTCATAGTAAAGAAATTTACATTAAACCTCATTTGAATAACGAAGTTATTAAAAACTTTTTTAACAAAGAATAGAAACTTGATATTCCCAAATATTAAAATATAGTTTCCGCTTTTTAAATAGGGAATAGTATTAAACAGAAGTAGATAATAAGGCTGTAAAAATTGAAAAATGATGTATTAATGAAATTTTTTTAACTTTTACAAAAAGCTGTTTTACAAATAAAATTTAGGAGGATGAAAATGGTAAATAAAGGATTTCCAGAAGGATTTCTGTGGGGAGGAGCAGTTGCGGCACATCAGCTTGAAGGCGGATGGAATGAAGGTGGAAAAGGACCAAGCACAGCAGATGTAATGACTGCTGGAGCACACGGAGTTCCTAGAGAAATTACTGATGGCATAATAGAAGGGAAAAATTATCCAAATCATGAAGCAATAGACTTTTATCACAGATATAAGGAAGATGTGGCGTTGTTTGCGGAAATGGAATTTAAATGTTTTAGAACTTCTATTGGATGGAGTAGAATTTTTCCTAATGGAGATGATGAACAGCCAAATGAGGCAGGATTACAATTTTATGATGATTTGTTTGACGAATTATTAAAATATGGAATTGAGCCTGTAATTACATTGTCACATTTTGAAATTCCGTATAATCTTGTAAAAAATTATGGAGGATTTAGAAGCAGAAAAGTAATTGATTTTTTTGAAAAATTTGCAGTTACAGTTTTTGAAAGATATAAAAATAAAGTAAAATACTGGATGACATTTAACGAAATCAATAATCAGGCTTCAAATCTTGATGTTGACATATTTGCCTTTACTTGTTCTGGCGTTACTTACAAAAATGGTGAAAACCGTGAGGAAACAATGTACCAAGTTGTTCATAATGAATTCGTGGCAAGTGCAAGAGCCGTTAGAGCTGGTAAAAAAATAAATCCTGATTTTGAAATTGGCTGCATGGTTTCATTTGTACCTATTTATCCGTATTCATGCAATCCAGACGATATGATGAAATCTGTTGAGGAAATGCACAAGAGATGGCACTTCCTTGATGTTCATGTAAGGGGAGAATACCCTGCCTATACTAAGAAAATGTGGGAAAGAAAAGGATTTAATATACATATTGAGCCGCAGGATTTGATTGACTTGAAGGAAGGAACTGTTGATTATATTGGATTCAGCTATTATATGTCGTCAGTTGACAAGGCAGATAAATCAGATGTGGAAAGTGGGGACAAATTAGTCGGAAGTGTTAAAAACCCATACATAAAAGAATCTGACTGGAGCTGGCCAATTGATCCTGTTGGACTTCGGTACGCTCTTAACGTAATGTACGAAAGATACAACAAACCTTTATTTATCGTAGAAAATGGCTTTGGAGCAATTGATGTGAAGGATGAAAAAGGCGAAGTTCATGATGATTACAGAATTGATTATTTAAGAAGGCACATTGAAGAGATACAGAAAGCGATTGAAATTGATGGTGTGGAACTTTTGGGATATACTCCTTGGGGATGTATTGACTTGGTTTCATTCACAACTGGAGAAATGAAAAAGCGATACGGATTTATTTATGTGGATAAAAATAATGACGGGAGCGGAACGTTGGAAAGAAGCAGAAAAGATTCATTTTACTGGTATAAGAAAGTAATTGAAAGCAATGGAAAAGAATTGTAAAAGGGTGATTATTATGATGAAAATAGGAATTATAGGAAACGGGAAAAGTGCAAACAGATACCATCTTCCATTTTTACTGCAAAGAAAAGATAAAATAAAAGTGAAGACGATTGTTACGAATAACTTGGAAAATAGAACTTGGGAGCGAATAGACGAGATTAATTATACTGATAAAATTGAAGAATTGTATAATGATCCTGAAATTGATTTGGTTGTTATCTGCCTAAGACCTGATTTGCATTATAAATATGCCAAAGAAGTACTGGAACATGGTAAGAACTGCCTTGTGGAAAAGCCTTTTGTTGAAACATTGGAAGAAGCCCAGAAGTTATTTAGATTAGCTAAGGAAAAAGGGCTAATTGTGCAGCCTTATCACAATAGAAGATTTGACAGCGATTTTCTGACTACAATGAAAGTAATTGAAAGTGGGAAATTAGGAGAGATTTTGGAAATTGAGTCTAATTATGATTATTACAGGGCAGAAGTACCTGAAAATGTAAAGGAATATGATGGGAAAGCGGCAAATACATTTTTATATGGGCATGGAACACATGTCTTGGATCAGATAATTTCGCAATATGGTAACCCTGATAAAGTGCATTATGATGTAAGACAGCTTCTTGGGATAAATCGGATGAATGACTATTATGATATAGATTTATTTTATGATAGAGAAAATGGGAAAAGTTTAAAAGTCAGTGTAAAAGGAAGTTATTTTAGGATAAAACCAAGAGCTTCATTTATTGTCTATGGAACGAAAGGGTGCTTTATAAAAGAAACAGAAGACAGGCAGGAAGAACATTTGAAGTTATTTTATATGCCAGATAATGCAGATTTTGGGATAGATTTGCCAAAACATTATGGGACGTTAATTTATTATGATGACAATGGAAATTATCACGAAGAAAAAGTAATTTCTGAAAAAGGTGATTATGGTAGAGTCTACGATGATTTGTATGAAGCAATAAAAAATGGGAAAGAGAAAACTGTTAAAGATGAGCAAATACTTTGCCAGATAAAAATTCTGGAAGAGGGAAGTAAGGATTTGAAATAGTTTTTTTATAGCAAATAAAGAGGGAGTTAAAAATTTTCCCTCTATTTTTATTTGTATCAAAGTTTTTAAAGTTATACTAGACCCTATTTAAATAACGAATTTATTACAAATTTTTCTAATTATAAGGATAAAACTTAATATTTTCAAATGATTAAAGTATAATCTTCACTTTTTAAACAGATTCTAGTATAAATTAATCCGTCGGAGCATTTTTCTGTGCTGGCAAAACTGTTTGAGCATAGCGAGTTTTTTGTCAGTGCAGAAAAATGTCGTAGACTAGCCATAGGTTGTAGGATTTGCGGCAATGAGCAATCCTACGAAAATAAAAAAGAAAAAACATAGTAATATGAAAAAATAAAATGTCCAAAAAATAATAAAAAATAATTTAGTTGAATGATTATGAATTAATTATCAAACAACTCTATTATAAAAATTTATTTCTATTTTCAAAAGGGGTTTAGTATTAAATATAGTAGTTATGACTATTTAATTTTATCTAAGCATATGAAAAAATTTACTATTAAAGAAAAGTTTGCAAATGGCATTAAAATTTGTTATCATAAATTTGAAAAAAATATAGTAATTCTAGTTTAAAATGAGGAATCTATTGTTTATATATTTTTACTCTTATTTTTATGTGGATTGACTATAAATATTGAAATTCAAGGGAGAGATAGTGGTGGAAAATATTATTTCTATGAATGATATGGGGAAAAAGGAAATTCTTGATATTTTAGAGCTGGCAAGGAAGATTGAGGGTTGTTCGGAAGAGGAAAAGTTTAAGTTTTTGCACGGGAAAATTATTTCGACTTTATTTTTTGAGCCGAGCACACGTACTAGAATGTCGTTTGAATCGGCTGCAATGCGGCTTGGAGCAAATGTTTTATCGTTACCGCCTGTGGAGCAGTCGTCTTTAAAAAAAGGGGAATCCTTTAGAGATACAATAAAAATGGTGGAAGCATATTCAGACGTGATAGTTGTAAGACACCTGTTTGACGGAGCAGCGAGGCTTGCTTCAGAAACATCACGAAAACCTGTAATTAATGCAGGAGATGGCTCTAATCAGCACCCTAGCCAGACTTTGCTGGATTTGTACACAATTCTGGAGGAAAAGGGTACCCTTGAGAATTTACAAATTGCGTTTGTTGGAGATTTGAAATACGGAAGAACGGTTCATTCGCTAGTAAAAGCGCTTATGCATTTTAAACCAACGATTTATTTTGTAGCACCGCAAATTTTACAAATGCCTGGTTATTCACTGGAAGATTTGAGAAAAAAAGGGATAAAATATGAAGTTTTGGAAGATTTTAGGGATTGCCTTGATAAAATTGACGTTTTTTATATGACTCGGATTCAGAAGGAGAGATTTCCAGATATTGAAGATTATGAGAAAGTAAGGGGAATTTATGTTATAAATCGTGAAAATATCGAAGGGAAATGTAAAGATGACATGATAATTTTGCACCCTTTGCCAAGAGTAGATGAAATTGATACGAATTTAGACAATACAAAATATGCTTTATACTTTAAGCAAGCTAAAAATGGTATCCCTGTAAGACAGGCAATGATGATGACTGTTTTGAAAAAAGATAAGGAGTTTTTTTTGTAAATTTATTATTTTGAAATAGAAAATTTATGTTCAGGAAAGGAAAAGATTATGTCTGAAGGAAGAGAATTACTGATACGGGCAATAAAAAATGGAATTGTAATAGATCACATCCCGTCAGAAAAAGTTTTTGCAATTGTGGAAATTTTAAAATTAAAGGAATATAGCGAAAGAATCACAGTCGCAACAAATATGCCAAGCAGTT
This sequence comes from Leptotrichia sp. oral taxon 223, assembly GCF_013394795.1. Lineage (NCBI taxonomy): Bacteria > Fusobacteriati > Fusobacteriota > Fusobacteriia > Fusobacteriales > Leptotrichiaceae > Leptotrichia > Leptotrichia sp. oral taxon 223. The sequence continues at coordinate 82,539 of NZ_JABXYU010000004.1, read as the reverse complement.
CACTTGGAAGAAAAGGGATTATAAAGATTGAGGAAAAAATATTGGAAGAAAAGGAATTAAACAATATTTCACTGCTAGCTCCAAATGTTACAATAAACATAATTGATAATTATGAAGTTGTAGAAAAGTCAAAATTAGAAAAATTGGATAAAGTTATCGGACTTATGAAATGTGATAATCCAAAATGCATTTCAAATCACGAAAATATTGAAACAAAATTTATTCGTATAAAAGAAAACTCTGAAAATTTAAATGAGAATAATTTGGAAGAAAAAGAAAAATATAAATGCTTTTATTGTGAAAAAGTAATTTTGGAAGATGAAATACAAATTCAATAATTTAAGAATAGTTCATTAAAGAAAGGAAAGGTCAATGCCTAAAATAATTATAGAATCAAAAATATCTTCTAATGGTAGAGGAGATAGGTTTAAGTTAAAAGTAAATGATGAGAAAATTGAAGAAGTAAAATATAATGGGAAAACAGAGGTTGATGTAGATTATGGAGAACAAACACTTCAAATATATAATAATTTTTTAATGAAAACTCCGAAAAAAATTATAAATGTGGATTCAGATAATCAAAATTATAAGATAACACTTAATTTTAAAGCGTGGGGAGTTATATTTATCTTGCAAGTTTTGATGGCGGCATTAATGATAAATCTAAAGCAAACAGGAGTTTTTATTGCAATTCCAATGTTCATTTTAGAAATTTTAATTTTAATTTTTACGGGAATGCTTGAAATAAAAGAAGTTAAAAGAAAGGATAATGAATAAATGAGTAAAATTGATGAGAGAGCAAAAGAGAGAATATTTGTTGCATTGGATTACGATAACATGGAATCTGCAAAAAAGCTGGTTGAAGAGCTGGGAGACAATATCTCGATGTACAAAGTCGGGCTGGAAAGCTATCTTAATACAGATGGGAAATTAGTTGATTACTTGCATGAAAAAGGGAAGAAAGTATTTCTGGACTTAAAGTTTCACGATATTACAAATACTGTAAAAATGGCTTGTGCGAATGCTATTAAAAAAAATGTATTTATGTTTAATATTCATTGTTCAAATGGAAGTAAAACTATGAAGGAAGTTGCTGAATTGGTAAAAGAAAGCAAATCAGAAAGCCTTCTGATCGGAGTAACAATTTTGACAAACTTAGGAGAAAATGACATTTTTGAAATGTTCAAAAGTGAGCTGAAATTGGAGGAAATTGTACTAAATCTTGCTACACTTTCCAGAAATAGCGGAATGCACGGGATTGTATGTTCGCCGCAGGAGGCAAAAGATGTGAAGGAGAAACTGGGGAAGGATTTTATGACAGTTTGTCCAGGAGTGCGTCCTAAATTTACGTTAAATGCTGATGGAAAAAGTAACGATGATCAGACCCGGATTATGACACCGGCAGATGCGATAAAACAGGGAGTGGATTTTCTTGTAGTTGGCCGTCCAATAACGAAGGCTGAAAATCCTGTGGAAAGTGCGAGATTGATTTTGGAAGAAATTTCAGAAGTATTGTAAAATCTGGAATTGTTGTGGAATGAAAAAAAAAATAAAAAAAATCTAAATTCTGTAACAGAACTAATAAAATTCAAAGAAAGATGTATTAAAATAAAGAGTATTAAATTTATAAAAATAGAAGGAGAAAATTATGAAAAAAAGAGTATTACTGTTAGTATTGGGAATTTTAGGAGCATATCAGCTTGGGTATAGTGAAAATGTGGATACAAAGAAGACAAATACAGAGGTTGAGTCAACTCAGGATGCAGAAGTGAAACAAAATCAGGTAAATTCAGAAGAAACAGAAAAAACGGAGGCAGAACCAGCTCAAACAGCGGAAACAGAAGAAGAACCTCAGACAATAGCAGCGCCAGTTCAGAAAGAAGCGCCAAAAGCTAAAAAACTTACGCCGGTACAGGAAAGAAGATTAGAAGCAAAAGCGAAAAGAAATAAAGAAAAAAATATGTCGCTAGATGAAAAGTTGGATTTGCAAATTTTAAAAATGGAAAGACTGTTAAAAAGTTTGGAAGGTAGATAAAAATTAAATTAATTGATGAATTTAGGGGTAAAAATGGCAAGAAATAAAATTATTGTTCTAAAAAATGGAATGGATGTCTTTGGAAATAAAATTGAAATTTTGATAAATGGCGAAATTATTGAAAAAGTTTCTGAAAATATTGATGAAAGCAGATTTGAAAATAATGAAAATGCAAGAATTGTTGATATTGAAGGGAAATTAGTAATGCCAGGAGTTATTGACGTGCATACACATATGAGGGAGCCGGGAATTACATACAAAGAAGATTTTGCGACAGGTTCACGTGCGTGTGCCAAAGCTGGCGTTACGACTTTTTATGATATGCCAAATACGATTCCTGCAACTACAACACTGGAAAATTTGCTGGAAAAGAAAAAATTGGCAAGAGAAAAGTCAATTGTAAATTTTGGATTCCATTTTGGTGGAAGTAAAAATGATAATGTTGAAGAAATAGAAAGAGTTCTAACTAGTGGTGAATCGAATACAGTAAAAATTTTTATGAATGTAACAACTGGAGAAATGCTTATTGAAGATGATGAAATTTTGAAAAATGTATTTGAGAACGCTAAGCTGGTGCTGGTTCACGCTGAACATGAAATGATTGACAAGGCGATAGAATTAAATAAAAATTATGGAAAAGGGCTTTATGTCTGCCATATCCCATCAGCAGATGAATTGAAAAAAGTTATAAATGCCAAGAAAAATAATAAATTGAATACAAAAGAACATCCAGTTTATGCCGAAGTTACCCCACATCATTTATTTTTAAATACTGAAATCCGTGAAAGTACAGAAAGAAACAGAATGCTTTTGAGAATGAAGCCTGAATTAAGAGAAAAATCTGACAATGAATTTTTGTGGGAGGCAATAAATCGTGGGGAAATTGATACAATTGGAACAGATCACGCCCCGCATCTGATAAGTGAAAAGCTGGAAAAAATTACGTTTGGAATGCCTGGAGTTGAAACTTCGCTTGCACTTATGATAAATGCCTTTAATGAAGGGAAAATATCACTTGAAATGATTCAGAAATTAATGTGTGAAAATCCTGCAAAAATAATGAAAATTGAAAAAAGAGGAAAAATTCAGGAAGGATATTTTGCCGATATAATTGCTATTGATACGCAAAAAGAATGGATTGTCGGTATAGATGACACGATTGAGTCAAAATGTGGCTGGACTCCTTATGAAAATTGGAAATTAAGGGGGAAAAACGCGATGACAATTGTAAATGGTGAGATTGTTTATGAAAATGGAAAAATTAATGAAAATGTGAAAAGCGGAAAAGAAGTTGAATTTTGTGATTAAGTTTAAAAAAATTACATTGTAAAAAGTAAAAATCAAAATTTGAAGGATGAAAGGAAATAAAATGTCGAATTTAACATTGGAAGAAAAAGTGGCAAAGGCATTGTTTGATGTGAAGGCAGTGAAAATCAGTGTAGGAGAGCCTTTTACATTTGCGTCTGGAATAAAAAGTCCTATTTACTGTGATAATCGTTATGTGTTAGGATTTTCAGATGAGAGGGATACGATTGTGGAGGCATTTGTTGAAAGAATTGACAAGGATGCGGATGTGATTGTGGGAGTGGCAACAGCGGGAATTCCTTGGGCTGCATTTATTGCCGACAGAATGAAAAAACCTCTTGCATATGTGAGAAACAAGCCAAAAGATCATGGTGCAGGAAAGCAGATTGAAGGTGCGGAAGTCAAAGGGAAGAAAGTCGTTGTAATTGAAGATTTGATAACAACAGGGAAAAGCAGCCTTATTGCAGTTGATGTGCTTCAAAAGGAAGAAGTGAAGGAGCTGGAAGTAAAATCAATCTTTTCTTACGGATTTGACAGCGCAAGGGAAAATTATGAAAAATATAATTGCAAATTCAGTTCACTTTCAAATTTTGATGTTTTAATAAAATTATTGGCTCAGACAAATTATTTGACACAAAATGAAGCGCAAATAGCTTTGGAATGGAGTAAAAATCCCGAAAAATGGGGGAAAGATAATAAATTAAGTCTGTTTGATAACTACAAATATGACTAAGTCATTATTACATATGCAAAGGATGTAAAATATTATTGTTTAAATTATCATAACTAAAAAAAATCACAGTAAAAAAAATTCTGTTAAAATTTGTTGATTTTTCAAATTTATTATGGTATAATATTTACTGTAAAAGATAAGTGTTATTTTTTTAGGAGGGATATATTATGGATAATAATAAATTTAATGAAGAGTCAAAGGAGCAATTGGAAAAAGAAATACAGGAATTAAAACGCCAGAAGGAAATTAGAGATTTACAAAGACAGAAGGAAGAGCTGGAAAAAACTATGTCTAGCAGTGTAGGAGGAAGTACGGCGGAGAAAAAAGAGGAAAAAGAAAAAGAGAGATTTGAAAAAAATGAGGAAAATTCAAAAAAGGGAACAAACTTTTTTTCAAATAGGAAAACTGCAATTTTGTCAGCTGCAGCAGCATTGTTTATTGTTGTTATAGGTTCAGGGATTTTCTATCTGAATGCACAAAAGGAAAGGAAAAAAGATAACTTTGGGAAAAATTCAGTGTCAGAAATATTCAATGGACAGAATATGACAAGCGTGACAACTCCGCAAGTGAAAACAGACGAAATGAGCGGCAAGGAAGCGTCTGAAACTATATTTAAGGAAGCAATGAACTATCTACAAGGCGGGGATTATTCATCAATGAACTCTAATGCAAAAGACGTTAAAACGTTGGAGTTATTTACTGGAGCAATTAAAAAAGTTACTTATAAAATAAACAATACAACTGAAATTCAGGATAAAGTTACTTTAAATGTAACTATGAAGTATCCAGATTTATCAGATATTCAAGAACTTCTGAATGAAAAAGTTTCTAATAATGCAGAGCAATTAAAAGGAAAATCAGATGAAATAGTTGAGCAGACAATTGAGAAATGGATGAAGGAATTAATTGACCATAAAGTGAGTAGTCCGGATTTAAAATATTTGGAGGAAACATTTGATATGGTGTATACAAAAGTAAATGGAGAATGGACATTGTCTGATGAAGGAAGTTTGCAACTTCAAAAAATAATGAAATTTAATTTAGAAAAATAGTTATATAATATCATTTTCACGGTATAATTTTTACTGTTAAATAATATTGCTGATTTTTAGGAGGGCATTATGGGTGATAACCAATTTGATGAAAATGCAAAAGAGCAGTTAGAAAGAGAAATAGAAGAATTAAAACGCCAAAAGGAAATTAGAGATTTGCAAAGACAGAAGGAAGAGCTCGAAAGGACAGTATTTGGAGGTTTGGGAGGACAACCTGAAAAACAGGAAAAAATATCTGAACAGCCAGAAGAAGATTCTGAAGAAGAAATAACAGAAGAAAAATATATTTCAAACAGAATGACTACAATTTTGGCGGCGGCAGTTGCAATAGTAATTGTTGTTATTGGATCTGGAATCTTTTATTTGAAGAATCAAAATAAGAAGAAAAAGGAAAATTTGAAAAAAGAAATGGCAGCGGTGTCACAAAACCAGAATATTCCTGCTGTAACCCCTCAAAGCACTCAGACAGCAGAACAGAAGCCTTCAGAGACAGCTGTTAAGTCACCAGTAACAGAACCAAAAACGGATGTAAACAGTGAAGCTCAGAAATCAGGCGGGAAATTAATTGTGCAAAGTCCAGTAACAGTAAAAAAAGGAAGTTATTGTGTAAATCCAAATCCTGCTGAATCAGCATTTGATACTGATACAGTTGAAGATTCATATGCAGAGCATGGGTATATGGCTGATATTTCGTTTCAAGACTGCGTAATTAACAGCGGAAGTTCGGTAAAGCATACTGGGCCTGTAACAGTAACAGTTAGCTTAGCAGAAGAAAAAAACTACGACTCAGTGATGAATAGAGATAAATGGTATCTGGAAAATGGACAACTTACAAGAATAAATGGACGGGACAGCATGTTTTTATATTTTAACGGCTGGCTGATGTATAAAAAAAGCAACTAATTATTTGACACAGGAGTAGTAAATTTATTACCCCTGTTTTATTTTTTTGTAAATTTTAACAAGAAAAAGTAAAAAAATTTAGGATACTAATTGACTTTTTTATTAAAATAATCTATAATTTGATAGGACTTTTGTGTAGATAAATCATAATTGTAAATACTTGAATACTATAACTGGTTATAAAAAGTTCAGTAAAGGAGTAAAAATTGAAAAAGATACAATTTATAATAATTCCTATAATATTGTCCTTTGGATTAATCATATCTTCGGCACTGATTTCAAATGCGATGAATAGAGCCAATAAGGATGAAAACAGAATTACGGTAAAGGGAGTTGCTGAGCGTAGAATTAAAGCGGACAAGGCACTTATAAATATAGTTATTTCCCAAAAATCTAATAATCTTGATGAATTAAAGAAAGAAGTTTCAGAAAGGGAAAAATTGGTAATTGATTTAATTAAAAATCTGAAAATTGATGGGAATGAATACAGCGTTGGAAATTTACGTATTCAACCAAACTATTTGGAAAATTCGTTAAGTGCAAGACAGCCGGCTGAAAATTCCGCAACAGCTGCGCCAATTGTAAAAATTTCAGACTATGACGGAATTGAAACTATTTCGATTGTTACAAAAAATATTGACAAGGCAGAAGAATTTTATGAAAAATTATCGGAACTGAAATTGAAAAATAATAATATAGAAATAAATATGCCTGAATATTTTATAACAAATATCGAAAGATACAAAAGAGATTTGATTGTCGATGCTTCAAGAAATGCTGAAATAAGAGCGATTGAAATGCTAAAAGTAAATAACAATGAAATTGGCGGGCTAAAAAATATGAGTCAAGGACAATTTGAAATATTGGAAGATATGGAAGATGTGAAAAGAATAAATGAAAACGAAAACAATCAAATTTATAAAAAGTTGAGATTAGTTGTAACAGCAACTTATTTGATAAAATATTAAAAAAATTGTTTTATAGTAAAATGGCTTTAAAGCTAAACTTGTAAGCCATATAAAAAATAAATAGAAAGTAAAAATTTAGGAGGAAAAAATTAATGAAACCAGCAGCAGAATTAAGACAAGGAAGTACATACAGAAAGGACAACATCCCATATTTAATACTAAAAGCTGAAAGACATCAATCAACATCAGGAAAAAGACAAAGAGCGGCAGAAGTAAAATTTAAGACAAAAGAGTTAATCTCAGGGAAAATTCAGGAAATTACAGTTTTGGCAACTGAACTTATGGATGATATTATTCTTGACAGAAATCAAATGCAGTTTTTATATGAAATTGATGGTGAATACAATTTCATGGATCAGGAATCTTTTGAGCAAATTAGTTTATCAGCTGAAGATTTAGGAGATGCGATAAATTTCCTGGAAGAAGAAATGATTATTCAGGTATTGATGTATGAAGGTACTCCAGTTGGTGTAGAATTGCCAAATACTGTAGTTAGAGAAGTAACTTATACAGAGCCGGGACTAAAAGGAGATACAATTGGACGTGCAACAAAACCAGCAACTGTATCAACAGGGTATGAATTGCAAGTGCCTCTGTTCATAGCAATTGGAGATAAAATCAAAATTGACACAAGAACTGGTGAGTACATCGAAAGAGCAAATTAATAATGATTTAAAATCAGGATTATAATAATAAAAAATACAGCTATCGGAAAACGGTAGCTTTTTTTGAAAAAATACGATAAAATTAAATGTAAATTAAACTATGGAAAAGAGGAAAATTTTATGAAAAATGATAAAATAAAAAGAGTTGAAGAAATGGAAAGAATTATGGATAAATCAGCAGATATTTTTAAGGAACTGGATGCAGTGCTAGATAAGCTGGAAGAAAATTTGGCGGATTATAAAAAGTTGGATGAATATTACAGCAGCGAAAACTGGTTTTTAGATGTAGAAGACTTTAATAATGGTGTTTTGCCACAAGACTTGAAATGTGGAGTTTTAAGTGAAGACGGGGCTTATGATTTATTTGGGGAAAATCATGAGTTGGCAATTAGAATGGTGGAAATTGCGGCGAAGATGTTGAGAAGATAGTTAAAATATAGAATAAAAATAAAAGTAAATAAATATTGAAATGTTTAGAAAGGAAAAATGTGAATGGAAAAAATTGTATTTAAGACAGATTTTAAAATTTTGAAAAGAAAACTCATAAAAGTATTTATTTTTATAGTGATTTTATGTTTATGGATGTTTGTTCCAAATATTCAAAATTTCCCAGTAAATGAAAGTTCGATTCACTTAAAAATTATTATTTTTCCAATTTTAAGTGCAATATTTATATTGCTTTTTGAAGTTCTAAAGAGAAAGGCTCAAATAATAGAAAGTAATATTTTTGCGATGGCGGCAATGTTTAATTATGGTGTTTTTTTTAACAAGATTCAGATAATTATTTTTATATTTAGTTATTTAGTTTTATACATTTCTTATTATTATATGATAAAAATAGTTGTTGAGGATAAAAATGTAAAATTTTATGAATTTGGGATAAGGAAAGCTAATTTGAACTTTATGGAAAAGGAAGTCGTTTTGGAGGAAGTTTCATATGAAAGATTTGCAGGGAGGCATCCTAGAAGAACTGTTATAGTTGAAGTTTTAAGAGCTTTTAAAAAAGTAAAATATTTTGGAAGGCGAATGGTTTTACAGGAAAGTACGGATTGGTTGAGTTTTGAGGACAAGGAAAAATTGAGGGAAATACTTAGTGAGAGTATTGTTTTGGAATTTAAATTTTAGATTGTGAAAGATAGGCAAAATGAACACAGAAGTTTATGAAAAGTCATTTTTTGAAAAGAAAATTGTAATAAAAAATGAAATAATTTATTATTTTGAAGATGATGATTTGAAAGAAGCTATTTATGTTGAAAAATTTGATAAAAGAGTTATTGAAACAGAGTATGTAAATAAAGAAGGACTTAGTCTTTTTTTGGAAATTATCACACCAGAACCAAATTATAAAATTAGAGATAAAAATAAGTATAAAGAGTTAATAAAATATAAAAAATTGAAATTTTTAGATGGAAAAGAAATAGATGTAAGTGAACTGGATAATTATGAATTCAAAAAGCTGGCGGATTATATCGAAAGTTTGAAAACAAAAAGACTGATTTTAGATGAGCAGAAGTTTCATATGAAGGATGAATTGGTAAATGAGTGGATTTGGAATTATGATTCAAGAAAAATGAGCAGAGAAAAACTTCAGGAGAAATATGATGAGCGGATAGAAGACAGTGAAGCACGAGGAGAATTTTTATCAAATTATGAAAAAAAGGTTTTTAAAATTAGAAAAGATGAGCTTTTAGATGATTTTAAAAAGAATTCCAGAGTTTTAAATTTTTTGAATATATCTTTTACGGAAGTGTTTTACTATGCTTTGACATTAGCAGTTCTTGCATTTATAAAATTTTTAAATCCAGTTATAGTAATGTTGATTTTTTTTATAATAATTATAAAATTTTTTATTAACAAAAATAATTTGAGAAAAAAGCTGGAAGTAATGATTTACAGTATAACTTTTTATCAGGATAAAATAGTTATAAATACAGGGAGTGATATTAATAGGATAAAAGTTGAGGAAATTACGAGCATGGCTGTATATGAAGTAAGCAAATATAATTTAGAATTTAGAATATTTAAAAAAAGAGCAGAAATACGTTGTAATTTTAGTATAGCTTTTACAAAATTAGTGGATTATGAATTGGTTAAGAGGGAACGGGAGAAGTTTTTGGAGATTTTGGAGGAAATACCAAAATGGTGCGTTATGAATAATATTGAATTTAGGATAGAAAAATAAAAAATCAAGGGGTTGATTGAGATGAAAAATAGAACAATAAGAAGGTTAATTTTTGTATTTTTAATTCTTGGAATATTTTCTTGCTTAAAAAAAGGGGAAATAAATGAGGAAATTGGGATAAATAAGGATGAAAATACAATTTTAGTTGCATCATTCAATGCGTTACGGCTTGGAGAAAAGCAAAAAGATTATCGGACGTTTGCACAAATTTTAGCAAAATTTGACTTAATTGGACTGGAAGAAGTTATGAACGAGAAGGGGGTAAAAAAAACGCAAGCGTATTTGGAAAAGTTGACGAAGGAGAAGTGGGATTACATTATTTCGGAAAATTCTGTAGGAAGTGAGAATTATCGGGAATATTACGCATTTATTTATAGAAGAAGTAAATTTTCTGAAGCGAGAGGGCTTGGATTTTATAAGGAAAAGGATGAGACTGAGTTTATGAGAGAGCCATATGGTGTTTATTTTAAGGCTGGAAATTTTGATTTTGTGTATGTTATCGCACATTCGGTTTTTGGGGATAAAGAAAAGCAGAGGCTGCTTGAGGCGGCAAATTATGTCAACGTCTATGAGTATTTTTCTAAATTGACAGACGAAGATGATATAATTATTGCTGGAGATTTCAATATGCCTGCTGACAATATGGCTTTTAAGAACATAGCGGATAAACATAATGTCAAGTACATTTTAAATCCTGAAGAAAATTTAACTACACTTTCAGATAGCAAGCTTGTAAGCTCCTATGACAATTTTTTTATAAATTTTGAAAAAACAAAAGAATTTACTGGAAATTTTGGAGTTTATAACTTCATAAAAAACAATAATTATGCTATAATAAAAAAATATGTATCAGATCATCTGTTAATTTTTTCAGAATATTCAGTAACAGAAGATTTGGATTGAATATTTGCATATAATATAAATTTATTGAATAGATTTAATAAAAAAGAAAGGGAATAAATGAAAGAAAAAGTATTAAATAGGAAGTTGGTTTATAAAAAGGTGATTAATGTTGGGCTGCCTGTGGCAATTGAAAATATGGTTTACTCACTTATGAACTTTGTGGATGTGTTTATGGTGGGGAAAGAGATTGTGGCACTTGGACTGGGAACAGCTGCTGTTGCAGGATTGGGATTTGCAAATCAGATATTTATGATTTTTATGACATCGATTTTTGGGATGAATAGTGGCGGTGGAATTTTGGCGGCACAGTATTTTGGGAATAAGGATTACAAGAATTTGAAGAAATGTCTTGGAATAACGATAATCGTTGGATTTTTGTTTTCATTGTTATTTCTTTTTGCAGGGTTATTTACCCCAAAACTTGTAATTTCAGTATTTACAAATGATAAAAAAGTTATAGAAATAGGGGCTTCATATTTACGGATAGCAGCGTGGACTTATCCACTTGTGGGGGTTGGCTTTGCCTTTAATATGCAGCTTCGTGCAATAGGGAAAACTAAATATTCGTTTTATTCAAGTGTAATTGGGCTTTTAATAAATGTAGCCATAAATTATATGTTGATTTTTGGACATTTTGGATTTCCTGCGATGGGAGTACGTGGTGCTGCGGTTGCAACAGTTATTGCAAGAATTATAAGCACTTTTTATATTATTTATATAATTTATAAATTAAAATTGCCAATTGCAGGGAAAATAAATGAATTATTTGATTTGTCAATGGAATTTTTTATAAAAGTTATGAAAATATCGCTCCCTGTGTTTATTCATGAAATATTATGGGTAGTTGGAGCAAGTACGTATGTAATGATTTTTGGAAGAATGGGAACAAATTTTGCAGCTGCAGTTCAGGTTGTAAAATCAATTAGTAGTTTGATATTGACATTATTATTTGGACTTTCTAGTGCAACTTCTGCTATAATAGGTAATGAAATTGGTGCTGGAAGGGAAGAAAACGCTTATGATTATTCGATAATTTTATTAAAAGTGGCTGTTATCTTGGGGATTATCATTGGAGTAATTGTATTTATTTTTAGTCCATTAATTTTAGTTCATGTAAACGAAAAAAGTTATCCATTAGCAAAAGAGATTGTAAAGGCAGAAGTATTTGTAATTTTTATAAAGGCAATTAGCTTGCAGCTGTTAGTTGGAATTTTACGTTCGGGAGGGGATACGCTCTGGACAATGTTTGTGGACTTGATTCCGCTTTGGCTCATTGCAATTCCAATAACATATTTTTCTGGATTACATTTAGGATTTCCAGTTGTAATTGTATATCTACTTTCGTGCAGTGATGAAGTTATAAAAATATTTCCATGTATATGGAGATTAAAGAGTAAAAAGTGGATAAATAATCTAGTTAATTAGAAATTTTATAAAAATGAAATATTTAAAAGGGGAAGTAACTAAAAATAAAAGAGTATAATTAAATTGTAAATAAAAAAAGACAAAAACAGATGTATTTTCAGTAATATATGTGTTAGATAAAGATATCCGTGATGCAATATCAAATTTATTATAAAGAATTGTTAATTCTTTATCTATATATTTATATGATTAAATAATTGAAGCATAATAGAAAGGAGAAGTATTATATATTTATTATAATGCAAATAGATAAAATGATTTTAATAAGGAGAAAAAAGCATTTACTAATTGGTATTTTAACAGCCTTTACAATTTCATGTTCCACAATAAAGACGCCTCCGCTTGGAGTGGATTATGAAAGTCCGTTGCGGAATAGTGATAATGTTGAGTTTCATTATGATTTGACTTATCTGGACAAGGATGGGAATATTCGGTATGACAGGAAGATTTGGGAGGCGACTTATAAGGTTGTGGATGAAGCTAAGGATTATCTGATTGTGGAGATGTTTTTGTTTAATGATATTTATAATAAGGATAAGGAGCATTTTCCAGAGTTTGCTAAGGAATATACGAGACGGCTTGTTAAGAAGAAGATGGAAAATCCTGATTTGAAGGTGTATGTGCTTTCAGATGAGAATAATAATTTATATGGAGCATTTGAGCATCCGTTTATTACAGAGATGAAAAATGCTGGGATTGATGTTATAGTGGTGGATATTTTTAAGTTGAAGGATACGTTTCCCTGGTATTCGCCAATTTGGAGAACTTTGATAGAGCCTCACGGAAATCCGCAGGGGAAAGGATGGATTGGAAACTTTTATGGACCTATGTGGCCTAAACTGACTTTGAGGAATTTGTTAAGGGCGCTGAATGTGAAGGCGGATCATAGGAAAATATTTTTGAATGAGGACAATGTTGTAGTTTCGAGTGCGAATATTCACGATCCGAGTTATTATCATGAAAATGTGGCAATATCAGCTAATGGAGAAATTACAAAGGATATTTTGCATGGATTGCAGCTTGTGGCTGAATTTTCAGATGGGAAGATTGATGTAACCAGAAAGCAGGAGAATAGAATAAATAGCAGTCAAATTGGGAATTTAACAGAAGATAGGACAAGCCGGATAAATAGTTTTTCTGAAAGTGAGACTGAAAAGCAAGTTAAAGAAATTGAGAAAAAGAAGGATGAATTTGTGGAGGAGGAAACAAGAAGGTTTGCACAAACTGGAGAACTTCCTGAAAAAAGTCAAAATTCTGAAAATGAAAATCAGAAAAATGGGGATACAATTACTAGATTTGATGATGAAAATAATAAATATCAGCTGCAGTTTGTGACAGAGGCAAAAATTGGGGAGCATCTGGATATGGATATTGACAGTGCGAGAGCTGGGGATGAGATACTTATGGGAATGTATTTTCTGGCTGACAAGGGTGTCATTGACAGGCTGATAAAGGCTGCAAACCGTGGTGTAAAAATTCGGATTATTTTTGATAGAAGCAGAGATGCTTTTGGAATGAGTACAAATGGGTTGCCTAATAAGCCTGTTTCGAAGAAGCTTAAGAAAAAAACTAAAAACAAAATAGAAGTGAAGTGGTATTTTACGAATAATGAGCAATATCACACAAAGATAACACTAATCAAAAAAACAGACGGCAATGTTATAATACACACAGGTTCGGCTAATTTAATCAAAAAAAATATACGTGGTTACATAATGGATGCTAATTTTAGGATTCTGACAAATAAGAATTCCAAGCTGACAAAGGATATTTATACATATTTTGACAGATTATGGGAAAATAAGGATGGCTTGTTTACAGTAAATTTCGACGACGAACCAACTACGAAGGCAAGTACAGATTTTATGTATAAAATATTGGACGCAACACAATTAGGATCGTTTTAGATGTAAAAATTGAACAGAAAATTTTATTAAAAAAATTATAAAATAAAAAGAATTTGAAAGAGAGGAATGAACAGTAAATGAAAAGAAAAATAATGTTTGCAATAGTAATTTTGGCTATTGGAATGATGTCGGTTTCTTGCTTTAAAAAGAAAAAGGATAACAAGAAAAATAACCAGCAGACACAGCAGCAGCAAAATAAGGACATTAACACTGATATTTTTAACCTTGGAGGACAGGCGCAAGGAAATCCTAATATACAAAATTTGACTCCTGAGGAGCAGCAAAATTTAATTGACAACCAAATTGATCCGGCAAAAGTTTCAGAAGCGTTGACAAAAGCCCAAAACGGAGATAAGGAATCAATTATGTCACTTGCACAGCTTTATTACAACTTAAAAAATATGGATAAAGTGAAGCAGATTTTACAATATGGTGTAGACAGAAATTATCCTGAAGCAATTTATAACTTGGCTGTAATTTTAAAACAAGAAGGAAATACAGCAGAAGCAAATAAATTGATTGCAAGACTTCCAAAAGGCGCTACAACGACTGCTGGCAGACAGCAAATGCGGCAAATAAAAATGCGTCCTGGCGCAGAAGCATACAATAGAGGTGTTGACTTAATAAAAGCAAAAAGATATAAAGAGGCTAAAGCAGAATTTGAAAAAGCATACAATGCTGGAATAAAGGAAGCGGACATACGTGTGGCACTTTTGAATAAAGAACTTAAAAATGAATCAGAAGCGATGAAATGGTTCCAGAAGGCTGCAAACCGTGGAGTAAAGGAAGCCAACTATGAAATTGGAGCAATTTTATATGATGGCGGAAAGCAGACTGAATCACGTCCATATCTTTTAAAGGCATACAGTGCTGGAAATAAAGGGCTTGCTATGCCAATTGCAATGTCGTATCAGCAGCAAAATAATATGACAGAGGCTCTGAAATGGTATAAAATAGCTGCCAAGAACGGAGATAAGAACGCTGCCGCCGCTATAGAAAGAATTGAAAAAGGCGGAGTGGTTGAAGAGAAGAAAACTGATAAGCAAGTAAAAACTTTCCTGGGAAACGGAAATTCTTCTCAAAGCCTAACAGAAAGCACACTTAATGATGTAAAAAGCAAAAGCAAAGCAGAAGAAGCTTCAAAGGTTGAAATTAAGGCTGAAAAACCAAGTGCAGCTAAACAGCAGCAGCCTGCACAAACAGTAAAACCTGCTGAAAAATCTTCAGATGTAAATATCGATGAAATTATGAAGAAAAAAGCGGCAGAATACAATAAGTAAAAAAATATGAAAAATAAAAATTTTTAAATATTGACATTTTTAAAAAAATAGTATATACTTGTTTTACAATAAAGTTATTTGAAAATCAAATTTAAAAATTATACTACAATTTAATAAAACTTATCAAGAGAGATACTAGGGAACGGCCCGTTTGAGTATCCAGCAACCTGTAAAAACAAGGTGCTAAATCCGGCATTGAGTGCAAAGATAAGAATTTTAATTCTCTTCCTTGCAGGAAGAGTTTTTTATATTTTTAAATAAAGCTTGAATTTAAATTTTTTAGAGTAAAGTATATTTTTAAGATGATATTACTTAACAAAATTTAGGAATAAAAATTAGGAGGAAATAAAATGGCTAAAAAAATTTACTTCACATCAGAATTTGTATCACCAGGACATCCAGATAAAATCTGTGATCAAATTTCAGATTCAATATTAGATGCCTGCCTTGCAGACGATGAAAATTCAAGAGTGGCGTGTGAAACATTTGCAACTACTGGACTTGTGGTTGTTGGAGGTGAAATTACAACTAGGACTTATGTGGATGTACAGAAAATTGTCAGAGATAAAATTCATGAAATTGGATACCGTCCAGGAATGGGATTTGACTCGGACTGTGGCGTGTTAAACACTATTCATTCTCAGTCGCCTGATATTTCAATGGGAGTAGATACAGGCGGAGCTGGAGATCAGGGTATCATGTTTGGAGGGGCAGTTAATGAAACTGAAGAATTGATGCCTCTGGCACTTGTATTGTCACGTGGAATTATTCAAAAGCTGACTGAAATCACGAGAAATGGAACACTAACCTGGGCAAGACCAGACGCAAAAGCACAAGTTACACTGGCTTATGATGAAAACGGAAAATTGTTGAATGTCGACACAGTTGTTCTTTCTGTTCAGCATAATGAAGATGTTACAAATGAACAAATTGAAAAGGACTTAAAAGAGCTTGTAATAAAGCCTGTATTGGAAAAATATGACTTGAATATTGAAAATGTAAGGAAATTTCATATTAATCCAACTGGAAGATTTGTAATAGGAGGGCCTCACGGAGATTCTGGACTTACTGGAAGAAAAATTATAATTGACACTTATGGCGGGTATTTTAGACACGGCGGAGGAGCATTTTCTGGAAAAGATCCATCAAAAGTTGACAGATCGGCAGCTTATGCAGCAAGATGGATTGCCAAAAATATTGTTGCGGCAGGATTTGCTACAAAATGTGAAGTTCAGTTATCGTACGCAATCGGTGTTGCAGAGCCGGTATCAATCCGTGTAGAAACTTTTGGAACTGGAACAGTTGAAGAAACAAGAATTGAAGAAGCTGTTGCAAAATTATTTGACTTAACACCAAATGGAATTCAAAAATCACTAAACTTGAGAAAGCCATCATTTAGATATCAGGATTTAGCAGCATTTGGACACATCGGACGGACTGACATTGATTTGCCTTGGGAAAAACTGGATAAAGTTGAAGGTTTGAAAGAGGAATTGGAAAAATAGCATAAAAATGGGGAGTGAATAGTCAACTAGTCAACTCCCTTATTATTTTTTAATATTTAATCATAAATAAAATATATTGAACTATATAAAAGTTATATATTATAATTATTGACAAAATGTTTTAAAAAATGTTATTATTATAATATATTTAGAAATTAATTTGTAAATTTTAGTATATAAATAAAAGCAGGAGGCCGTAGAAATGAAAAAAATATTGTTACTAATAATTTTAGCGCTAAGTGTATTTATGTGCAGTGTTCAGAAGGAGGAAAAAAAGGAAGGGAAGAATGCTGATGGAATTCCTAAGAAAATTGTAGTTGGACTTGATGATTCATTTGTTCCGATGGGATTTAAGAATGAAAAAGGTGAGATTGTAGGGTTTGATATTGATTTGGCCAGGGCAGTTGCTCAAAAATTAGGAAGTGAAGTTGAATTTAAGCCTATAAACTGGGATTCTAAGATATTGGATCTGAATGGTGGAAATATTGATTTAATCTGGAACGGGCTTACTATAACAGAGGAAAGAAAAAAAGAAACTGAAATGACAAAACCATATTTTACAAGTCATCAGCTTATAGTAGTTAAGGCAGGTTCAAATATTAACTCAAAGGCTGATTTGGCAGGGAAAAATGTTGGAAGCCAGACTGAAAGCAGCGGAGAGGAGGCTGTGAAAAAATCAGGAGATGACAAGAAATTTAAGGAATTTAAAACATATGCGCAATATGATCAGGCATTTATGGATCTTGACGCAGGGAGAGTTGACGCAATTATAGCTGATGAAGTATTGGCAAAATATACTAAGAAAACAAAAGAAAATCAGGCTAAAAAAGAATTGTACAAAATTCTAAATGACAATTATGGCGAAGAAGAATATGGAATTGCAGCCAAAAAAGGAAATACAAAATTAGTCGAGGCTATAAATAAAGCTGTTGAGGAATTGAAGGCAGACGGGACATATCAAAAAATTTACTCGAAATGGTTTAAAGATTAATGAGCCAGTTTATAGAACTGATAAAAATTTCACTGCCGATATTTATAGAACTGGTAAAAACTTTACCAAACGTGGTGATACTGTATATACTCACGGTTTTGTTTTCCGTCCCGTTAGGAATTTTAGGAGCGTTGGCGTATACAGGGAAAAATAAGGTAGTAAAATTTATTATTTCAGTTTATACCTGGATTTTCCGGGGAACTCCCTTAATGCTGCAATTAATGGTTGTCTACTATGGAATACCGTTGATGAACTTTGGTGGCTATAAAATAGTTCTAGCGCCATACACGGCAGCCACAATTACATTTATCATAAATTATGCCGCATATCTCGTGGAAATTATGAGAAGCGGAATAGAAAGCATTGATAAAGGACAGCATGAAGTGGCAAAAGTGCTAGGTTACAGCTATTGGCAAAAAATAGCATACGTTATTTTACCGCAGGCAATAAGAAGAGTCCTGCCAACATTGGGAAATGAGGCAATTACGCTTATAAAGGACACTTCCCTTGTGTATGTTCTAGCTGTAACAGAAGTAATGAAACGGACAAAGGAGCTGGCAAATATTTATTACAATGTCACTCCATATATTTGTGCAATTATTATTTATCTAGTATTAAGCTTTGCTGTTGACAGGCTATTTAAGAATATTGAAAAAAGAAATAAAATTAGGATTTAAAATTTATGATTTACAAATAGTTTTATTAAAATATAAGAAACTGGGAGATAAATTGTGGAAAGTGAAAAAATAATAGAATTAAAAAATTTAAAAAAACAGTATGGCGATAATGTAATTTTGAAAAATATTAATTTATATATTGATAAAGGTGAAGTTGTTTCATTAATAGGGCCTTCTGGAAGCGGAAAGTCAACAATTTTACGCTGTATAGTTGATTTAGAAAGCATAACATCGGGAGAAGTGCTGATTGAGGGGAATAATTTGACAGATAAGAATGTTGATAAAAAAATAAAAAAGGAAATGCTGCTAAAGACTGGAATGGTTTTTCAGACATTTAATTTGTTTCCTCATATGTCGGTTAGAAATAATATAGTCAAGACACTGAAACTTGTAAAGAAAATGGCAACAATGGAAGCTGAAAATATTGCCAATAAAATGCTAGATTTAGTTGGACTTTCAGATAAAATTGACAGTTTTCCAAATGAACTTTCAGGTGGGCAGAAGCAGCGTGTGGCAATAGCAAGGGCATTGGCATTGCAGCCGGATATTATGCTTTTCGATGAACCAACATCAGCATTAGATCCTGAGCTGGTAAAGGAAGTGTTGGATATAATAAGAAAACTGAAAAAACAAAAAATTACGATGCTAATTGTAAGCCATGAAATGAACTTTGTCCGTGAAATTTCAGACAGAGTAATCGTTATGGAAAGAGGCGAAATACTGGAAACGGGTACTTCACAGCACATATTTGAAAATCCCTCTTCTCAAAGAGTAAAGGAATTTTTGAATACAAATAATTAAATAGCTAATTTTGAGGGTATCATGATAATACCCTTTTCTTTTAAAATTTTTTTTATTATTGAAAAATAAAACTTGTATATACAATATAAAAATGATATAATATCAAAAAGTATTTTAAAAACAGTTGACTTTTAAAGTAAGAAATAATATAATCTTTTTGACTACAAAAGTAAAGATAAAGCAAAATACATGAAAAAGAGGTGAAATATGGACAGTTTAATTAAGATAAGAAATCTGGTAAAAAAATATAGACTTAATAACGGGCAGGAACTGCTGGCTGTAAATAACGTGAATCTTGATATTGTGCAAGGGGATATTTATGGAATTATGGGACTGAGCGGAGCTGGGAAGTCTACGCTTATACGGCTTCTTAATAGACTGGAAGAGCCTACTTCTGGAGAAATTTTTGTAAAGCACGAAGTCATTGATAAAAAAGGGAAAAAAAGTCTTGGGTATGAAGATAAAAATATTTTAGATTTTAATATAAGATTGTTACGTGAATACAGAAAAAAGACAGGGATGATTTTTCAGCACTTTAACTTGTTAAATTCTAGAAATGTAGCTGATAATGTAGCTTTTCCATTGAAAATTGCCAGATGGAATAAGAAGGACATTAATAGAAGGGTGGACGAACTGCTTGAAATTGTGGGGCTTTCAGACAAGAAGCTGAGCTATCCTGAACAGCTTTCAGGCGGACAGAAGCAGCGTGTGGCAATTGCACGGGCATTGGCAAATAATCCGCAGTTGCTGCTGTCAGATGAGGCAACATCGGCACTTGATCCTAGAACAACCAATTCTATTCTGGAACTTTTGAAGGATATAAATAAAAAATTTGGAATAACAATAATTTTAATTACGCACCAGATGGAAGTTATAAAGAAAATTTGTAATAAAGCGGCAATCATGTCAGACGGGGAAATTATTGAAAAAGGGGAAACAAAGGAAATTTTCTTAAATCCTAAGACAGAATTGGCAAAAGAATTTGTACAAAATATTTCACATGAAGAATTTAGGACGGAAGAAGAAATAAAAAATCGTGAAGAAAACACTGGGAAATTGCGATTAAGACTGAAATATAACGAGGAACAGGTAAATGAGTCCTATATTACAAAAATTATTCGTAAATATGATGTGGAAGTAAATATTTTAGGCGGATTTATTGACAAAGTAGGCGATATTATCGTTGGAAACTTGCTGATAGAAATTTCAGCAAACGAAGAGAAAGCAAAAGACATTATTGAATGGCTAAAAGAAAATAAAATAGATTCGGAGGTGGTATAATGAGATTTGACTGGATTAAATTTTTACAATTTCAAAATATGGCCGAGCCTCTTTGGGAAACAATTTATATGGTATTTATTTCAACAATTATAGCATTAATTATCGGACTTCCAATTGGAATTCTGCTTGTTACGTCTGATGAAAAGGGGGTAAAACCAAATAAGACGATTCATAAAATACTGGATATGATTATTGTAAATATTACAAGATCAATTCCATTTATAATCCTAATGGTTTTATTAATACCACTTTCACGAATGCTTGTTCATAAATCTTACGGAAGTATTGCATTTATTGTTCCGCTTTCTTTAGGTTCCGCACCATTTGTGGCAAGGATTATTGAAGGGGCGTTAAAGGAAGTCGATGAAGGGCTTATTGAGGCCTCAAAATCAATGGGAGCCAAAACTTCTGAAATTATTTTTAAAGTTATGATTCCAGAAGCGATGCCTGCGCTTGTTCATGGAATGACACTGACATTAATAAGTTTAATTGGATATTCTGCGATGGCTGGAACAATTGGTGGCGGCGGACTCGGAAATGCCGCTGTAATTGATGGATACCAAAGATCCAAGCCCGAAGTGATGTGGCAGGCGACAATTGTTATAATTGTGCTTGTACAAATCATACAGTTTATTGGAAACAGCATTGTAAAAATGCTGATGAACAAGAGAAAAAGAATATAGTTTAATAATATAGATACAGAAAGGGAGATGATTTCATGAAAAAAATTTTATTAGTCCTGATTGCAGCGTTATTTTTGATGGCTTGCGGAAATCCTGATAAAGCTGCTAAAAATTCTGAAAATAAAAAGACTCAAAAATTAAAGGTTGCAGCTACGCCCGTTCCAGCGGGAGAAATTTTGAATGTTGTGAAAGATGATTTAAGAAAAGAAGGGATTGAACTGGAGATAGTTGAGTTTAATGATTATGTTCAGCCTAATAAAGTGCTGCAGTCCAAGGAGGTTGATGCGAATTTTTTCCAGCATATTCCATATATGGAGAATTTTGGGAAGAAAAATGGATTTGAAATGGTGGCAGTTGGAAAAGTGTATTTGCCAACTCTTGCACTGTATTCAAAAAAAATAAAAAGCATTAATGACTTAAAAAATGGAGATACTATTTTATTGCCAAATGATCCGACAAACTTGGCACGTTCATTAATTTTACTTGACAAAGGTGGAATTATAAAATTAAATGATAATAAAAATACGGAAGCAACATTGAAAGATATTGTGAACAATCCAAAAAATATTAAGTTTGAGGAACTTTCGGCAGAACAGTTGCCGCCAAGATTACCTGAAGTGGCAGCTTCAATTGTAAATAGCAGTTTTGCATTGAATGCAGGATTGTCGTATAAAGATGACGGACTTTTGAAAGAGGACAAGGATTCTCCTTATGCAAATGTGCTTGCAACATTGAAAGGGAATGAAAATGATCCTAAAATTCAGAAATTGTTGAAGGCGTTGCAAAGTGAAAAAGTTAAAAAATATATGGAAGAAAAATACAAAGATGTGATTATTCCAGTATTTTAGTAGAAGGTTGTAAAATAAATTATAAATAAAAAAATTTTGGAGGTATTTATGAAAAAAATATTATCATTATTATTAGCAACTGCATTATTTTTAGTAGCTTGTGGAAACAAGAATGAAACTAATGGAGCGGCTGGCAGTCAAAATGGAACTGCAAAAAAAACTGAAAAATTAATCGTGGGAGCTACACCTGTTCCGCATGCTGAATTACTGGATTTAGTAAAGGATGACCTGAAAAAGGAAGGAATTGAACTGGAAGTAGTTAAGTTTAATGATTATGTTCAGCCAAATAAGGCGCTTGCAGACAAAAGTATAGATGCAAACTTTTTCCAGCATGCTCCATACATGGAAGATTTTGGCAAAAAAAATAACATTGAATTATCAGCAGTTGGAAATATTCATTTGGAACCAATGGCACTTTATTCTAAAAAAATAAAAAATGTCAATGACTTGAAAAATGGGGATACTTTGATAATTCCTAATGATCCAACAAATGGAGGACGTGCATTAATTCTGCTAGACAAAGCTGGAATTATAAAATTAAAAGACAACACAAAACTGGATTCTACACCAGCAGACATCGCTGCAAATCCAAAAAATATCAAGATTGAAACATTATCAAATGAACAAATTGCACCAAGATTAAGCGAAGTTGCAGGAGCAATTATAAATTCAAACTTTGCAATTGATGCTGGAGTTACAAAGAACGAAATTATCCTGATAGAAGGTAAAGATTCGCCTTATGTAAACATTGTTACGGTTTTAAAGGGAAATGAAAATGACGAAAGGGTTAAAAAATTGGTAAAAGCGCTGCAAAGTGAAAAAGTTAAAAAATATATTGAAGAAAAATATGAAGGCAGAGTAATTCCTGCATTCTAGACTTTATAAAAATATTTATATGGAAAAATGGCTTTAAATTAAATTTTAAGGCTATTTTTTTGTAAAGTTCTTGAAATAAATTTAAAAAAAATGTATAATAAACGTAATGCTTTTTTAGAGGGCAATTATAAAGTAAATATTTTTTGTTTTGCCTGAATTGAAAAGTATTTTTATTTAACTCAGATTATGAGTCTATGAAGTTTGAATATTTTATAAAAAAGAGAGGAGAAATTATTTTTAAATATGGTAATTTGAAAATTAAAAAAATTATATCTGACATTTATTTATTTAATTTTCAAAATATTTAAAGAGATGAAGAAAAATGAAAAAATTACTTACAGTTTCGCTATTTTTAGCTAGCATTAATTTAATTTATGCAGAAAACGAAAATTATGAATATGAGGAGCTTTCGGTGAAAAGGGCATCGCAAAAGGAAACAAAGCCGGCACAGCCTGCACCAAAGCAAATGGGATTCTGGGATTTTTATGAAAAGCAGCAGGCAAAATTATTGAAGGACAGCGATAAAAAGCTATTTGATGAACTTAGCACAACAGTTAAGGCGAAAGATGATTTTTATGCCTATGTGAATGAAAATTGGACAAAAAAGACGCAGATTCCCAGCACAAAGCCAGCATGGGGTTCCTTTTATGAACTGAATGAGAAAAATCAGGATTTTTTACGTAATTTAATAAAGGAGTTAAAGAATAAGTCGTCCTTGACTGCAGATGAAAAGAAAGTCATAACACTTTATGACAGTTATTCTGATATGAAAAAAAGAAATGAAGAAGGATTGACACCTATTAAAAAAGATTTGGATAAAATTGATGCTATACAGAATATTGAAGATCTGAAAAAATATAATGTTGAAGTTACAAAAACTGGCGGTTCTGAATTTTATGGATGGGGTGTAGGAACTGACTTGAATGACTCCAAAAATAATGCGATATATTTAGGAAGTGCTGGAATTGGACTGTCAAGAGATTATTATCAGAAAGATACAAAGGAAAATAGGGCAATATTGGAAGAATACACAAAATATGTAAGCGACGTGCTGAAATATTCCGGAGAAAAGGATACCCTTGAAAGAGCAAAAAAAATAGTTGCATTTGAAAAGCAGATTGCAAATACATTATTGACAAATGAGGAACGTCACGATGTAAAAAAATATAATAATCCAATAAAAGTAAGCGAATTGGGAACATTGTCTAAAAACGTCGATTTGGCACAATACTTGAAAGAATTGAACATAAAAACTGATAAAGTCATCATAAGTGAATTGAATTATTATAAAAATCTGGATAATTTTGTAAATGACGCAAATATTGATGTAATTAAGGATTATATGAAATATAATTTAATAAGTTCTGCAGCCGGAATTTTGACAGATGATATGGGCAAAAGAAGTTTTGAATTTTTTGGAAAATATTTAAACGGGCAAAAGGAAAGGGAAACGCTTGAAAAAAGGGCATTGAACTTTACAAATGGAAGTTTAGGGGAAATAATCGGAAAAATTTATGTCCAAAGGAACTTCTCACCGGAAGCTAAAAAAAATGCTCTGCAAATGGTTGACTATATCAAAAAAGCCATGAAAAGCAGAATTGAAAAACTGGACTGGATGAGTGCCGCAACTAAGAAAAAAGCACTTGAAAAACTGGCAAAAGTCAACGTGAAAATTGGATACCCCGACAAATGGCGAGATTACAGCAAAATGACAATCTCAAGTGATGATACGCTGTATGATCAATTGAAAAAAATAAGCGAATGGGCATATGGGGAAGAAATGAAAAAGGTTGGAAAACCGGTAGACAAGAAAGAATGGCATATGTATCCGCATACAATAAATGCTTATTATTCTCCAACAGGAAATGAAATAGTGTTCCCGGCTGGAATTTTACAGTTTCCATTTTATGACTATAATAAACTGGAAATGGCTAGTAACTTTGGGGCAATAGGAAGCATCATTGGACACGAACTTACACATGCATTCGATGTGTCAGGGGCTGAATATGATGGGGATGGAAACGTAAAAAACTGGTGGACAGCAGAAGACAAGTTAAAATTTGATGCAGCAACTAAAAGATTGGAAAATCAATTTTCAGCGTATTCAGTTGGTGATGGAGTAAATGTAAACGGAAAATTTACATTAACAGAAAATATTGCTGACTTAGGCGGACTAAACGTTGCCTATGATGCCTTGCAGCTGTATTTAAAAGATCACCCGACGTCTGCAAAAGTTTATTCTGATACAACAAATAAATTATTCTTTTTGAGCTTTGCAAGAATGTGGCGACAAAAATCGACACCGGAATACCTAAGAAATCTGGCAAAAACTGATTCACATTCACCAAACATCTTCCGTGTAAACGGGACAGTGGTAAATGTAGATGCATTCCATAAGGTATTTGAAATAAAACCAGGAGATAAAATGTATAAAGCTCCTCAAGACAGAATAAAAATCTGGTAAAATAATTTGGTAAAATAATTGAATAAAAAAATAAAAAACTATCTTGACTAATATTGAGATAGTTTTTTTATAAAGTGTTAAAAAGAATTTTTGGTTGTTTTTTTGAACTTGGTAAATTTATTATGTAAATACAGTTTTGCTTTTTCTTCCAGTAATTCAAAATTAACAGTATTTTTTATATAACCCATAGACATATTTGAATTTTTTTGTCTATAAAGTTTATTAGCATTTCTTAAAATCAGTTCTTTATTCTTCAAAATAAAGGTTAGCTGCTTTTGAACCATTTTTTTGTATTTTATATCCGATTCTAATGTCAAATCGTAGTATCTCATAAGTGAATTATTAAAAACAGGAATCATGGATCCGAGTTTTATAGTTCCTAAAAAATCCTGTTTTCCAGTATTTGTTATTCTAACCATTCTTATTAGTGGAATAATTGACTTTCTTAAATTTCCATTTAAATCATAATCAAATTTTTTGCTTGGAGATGATAATGGAGCAAAATAATTACAGTCGTTTATTTTTAGTAAAATACCTAAATATTTTCGTGAAGTTTTATATTTTTTTCCAGAAAAATTTAGAATATGTTTGTCAAATTTCTGCAAATAATTTATATAATTATCATTAATTTCAAATAAGTGTAACTCCTCATAATTTTTATATTTCATTTTTCCCCCTATAAAAAAGCTACCAAAACAAAATGGTAGCTTACTGTATTTTTAGATCCTTCACTTAAAGGTGGCGGAACACCTGTATTTTTAGATCCTTCACTTAAAGGTGGCGGAACACCTGTATTTTTAGATCCTTCACTTAAAGGTGGTGGAACACCTGTATTTTTGATTCTTCAAAAGAAGAAAATCTATCTATCTAATTTAATTATACATTATTTTTTGAAAATGTCAAGTTTTTTGTTTTTAATTATTAATTAAAGAAGAAAATATGAATAAATATGAATAAATATGAATTTTCTTAACATACTAATATATTATCGGACATTATATTTTTTTTATTTTTCATTAACCAACTATCAACATAAATACAATAAACTTGTCGATAATTTAATATTCTTTATTTTTAACAATGGGTCTTGCCCCTTGCGAGTAATATTTATTTTATTGTATTTTTGAACTTATATAGTTATCGAACAGATCTAATATAATAATTCTTTTATTTATGTATTTTATAATTTATTGATAAATTTATAAATAATAAAAGGAAAAATATTTAATTTTATGATATAATATTTATGAGAAAAGAAAAATAATTTATAAACAAAAATTAGATATGAACTGAAATTTTAGAAAATGGAGGAAATTCGGAAGTGAAAAGAAAAACTATTAGAAATACTATTGAAATATCTGGAATTGGGCTTCATAAAGGGGAAGAAATAAAATTAACTTTGAAGCCCAGCGGAAATGATGATGAGCGAGGGATAATCTTTAAAAGAATTGATGTGAGTGGCAAAAATAATGTTATAAAAGTTGATTATAGAAATTTATTTGATTTGGAGAGAGGGACGAATATTAGGAATGAGGATGATGTAAAAGTTCATACGGTTGAGCATTTTTTATCGTCACTTTCGATTACAGGGATAACTGATATTTTAGTTGAGATTTCAGGGAATGAACTGCCTATTTTGGATGGAAGTTCGGCGGGATTTGTTGAAAAATTGCTAGAAGCTGGAATTGTGGAACTGGATGAAAAAATAGAGCCCGTTGTGATTATGGAGCCTGTTATATTTTCGGATGAGAAGGCTGGGAAATATGTGATGGCATTGCCTTATGACGGGTTTAAAATATCTTATACGATTGACTTTAACCATAGCTTTTTAAAATCACAATATTATGAGCTTGAAGTAAATTTGGAAAATTATATGGAAAATATTGCAAAATGTAGAACTTTTGCATTTGATTATGAAATAGATTTTCTTAAAAAGAATAATTTGGCATTGGGAGGAAGTCTGGAAAATGCTGTGGTAATCGGGGCAGATGGACCATTGAATCCAGAAGGGTTAAGATATTCTGATGAATTTGTAAGACATAAAATTCTTGATATAATTGGAGACTTGTATGTTTTGGGAACGCCTGTAAAAGCTCATATTATTGCGATAAAGGCTGGACATTATGTAAATTCGAGATTAACTGAAATGATTGCTAAAAAATATTTGTAAAAAATATAAAAATCGCTTGTAATTTGGATGAAAATCAAATATAATGTAAATATAAAATTTGAAAAAAGTTGAAATAAATAAAAATATAGATTCAGGAGGAATAAAAAATATGGCAGCAAATGAAACAATTATGAACATAGAGGATATTATGAAAATATTGCCGCATAGATATCCATTTTTGCTAGTAGACAGAGTTGTTGAAAAAAATGGAACTGACTCTCTGGTAGCGATAAAAAATATTACAATGAATGAGGAGTTTTTTCAAGGACATTTTCCAGGAAAACCTGTAATGCCTGGAGTTTTGCAAATAGAAGCACTGGCACAGGCTGTAGGATTGCTAATGCTGGAACCAGGGAAAATACCTTTATTTATGTCAATTGACAAATGTAAATTTAGAAGAGCTGTTGTTCCAGGAGATCAGTTAAGACTGGAAGTAGAAAAAATAAAAGTTAAAAGTAATGTAATAGTTGCACGTGGAAGATGTGTTGTCGACGGTACAGTTGTGAGTGAAGCTGACTTGAAATTTTCAGTACAGGATTTATAATTAAATAATACTTAAACTATTTTAGAGTAAAACTTTCTAAAATTGAATAAATTTTTTATTTAAGTAAAATAGAAATTTTAAATTTTAGCAGTTTTATACAGTTTTGAAACAAAAGTTTTAAATAATTCAAAAAATAAAAATAAGAGGTATAATAATTATGAGTTTAAATATACATCCAACGGCAATTGTTGATCCAAATGCTAAACTTGGAGAAAATGTAAAGATAGGTCCTTACTCGATTATAGGGTCAGAAGTGACAATTGGAAATGGAACTATTGTAGAATCGCATGTTGTAATTGAAGGGGAAACGATTATTGGCGAGAATAATTATATTTTTTCTTTTGCCTCAATAGGGAAAGATCCGCAGGATTTAAAGTTTGCTGGAGAAAAAACGAGAGTTGTTATTGGAAATAACAATAAAATTCGTGAATTTGTTACAATTCACCGTGGAACTACTGATAAATATGAAACAAGAATTGGAAACAATACACTTGTAATGGCTTACGTTCACATTGCTCACGATTGTATAATTGGAGACAACTGTGTTTTGGCAAATGCTGCTACTTTTGCTGGGCATGTGGAAGTGGAAGATTATGCGGTGGTAGGCGGACTTACTGCTGTGCATCAGTTTACAAGGGTTGGACGGCACGCAATGATAGGCGGATGTTCAGCTGTAAATCAGGATGTTGTTCCTTACATGCTGTCTGAAGGTAATAAGGCGAGAGCTGTTTATATTAATATTGTAGGGCTTCAACGTAGAGGTTTTTCAGAAGAGCAGATAAAGAGGTTAAGAGAGCTGTATAAAATTATATTTAAGAAAAAATTGAAACTGGAAGAGGCGCTTCAAACTGTGGAGCGTGATTATGGACAATATGAGGAAGCGAAAAATTTAGTTAATTTTATACGGAAAAGTAAAAGAGGTATTACAAGATAAAAAAATTTTAGATAAAGTAATACAAATATAAATTTGAACTAAAAATATTTTAAAAGTTCAAGAAAATAAAAATAAGAAACTTAAAATGTAAAATTTCTCAAAATAATCTATATTTTATTTTGAGTTAATTTTTTATATAGATATTTTTTTAAGAGGAAAAAGTGATAATGGAAAAAGTAGGTCTGATTGCTGGAAATGGGAAATTGCCTGAATTATTTATAAATCAATGTATTTTGAAAGGAATTGAGCCGTTTTCGGTTTATCTGTTTGAAAGTGTGGAGGAAAGTGTAAAGGAGCATAAAAATTCTGTAAAATATAGCGTTGCTCAAGTTGGGAAAATAATCTCTTATTTTAAGAAAAATGGGGTAAGTCAGTTAATAATGCTTGGAAAAGTGGAAAAAAACCTGATTTTTTCAAATTTGAAATTTGATTTGACGGCAACTAAAATATTATTATCTACAAAAAATAAAAAAGATAAAAATATTTTAAAGGCAATAATTAATTACATTGAATCGGAAAACATTAAAGTCCTGCCACAGAATTATCTGTTGGACGAGTATATTGCTGGAAATGAAGTATATACAAAGGCTTCACCAAGCGTGAATGAGGAAAAAACAATAGAAATTGGGGTAGAAGCTGCACGAATGCTTACGGATATTGATGCAGGGCAGACTGTTGTTGTAAAGGATGAATCTGTTATTGCGTTGGAAGGTGTGGAAGGCACAGATAAGGCAATTTTACGTGGTGGGGAACTGGCCGGAAAAAACTGCATTGTGGTAAAAATGGCAAGGCGTAATCAGGATTATCGGATAGACATTCCAACGATTGGGCTGGAAACAATAAAAAAAGTTGTGGAAATCAATGGACGTGGGATTGTGATTGAAGCCGATAAAATGCTCTTTATTGAGAAAGAGGAAGTTATAAAATTTGCAAATAAAAATAAAATTTTTATAAAAGGAATCAAGGTTTAAAAGTTTTTTAGTAAAACTATTTTTTAAAATTAAACTC
The DNA here is from genome assembly GCF_013394795.1 of Leptotrichia sp. oral taxon 223. NCBI lineage: Bacteria > Fusobacteriati > Fusobacteriota > Fusobacteriia > Fusobacteriales > Leptotrichiaceae > Leptotrichia > Leptotrichia sp. oral taxon 223. Next base: position 52,399 of record NZ_JABXYU010000004.1, on the reverse strand, counting down.
AAAAAATATTACAAATAAGGACAAATAAGGATATTTTGTTTAATTTTTATTTTTAAAACATCTTCAAATATTTCTGTTTTGCCTACGAAATATAAAAAATAGATATTTGAATAATTTTTAAAGTAGTTTTAAGTAAATAAATTAAAGAATATAAAAAAGGCTAAAAAATGAGAAATAATAATGAAAATAATGTAATAAAAGAAAAAAATAATGATTTGTCAATGGCAAACTCTAAAAAAAAGAAAAAAATCTTCATTTCCTGTGGTGAAATGTCGGGAGATTTACACGCTTCATACATTGTGGAGGAAATGCGGAAAAAAGATGAAAATGCTGAATTTTTTGGTGTAGTTGGGGATAGATCGATAAAGGCTGGGGTTAAGGTTGTAAATCACATTAAAAATAATGATGTTATGGGATTTGTGGAGGCTTTGAAAAAGTACAGCTATTTTACGGAAAAGGCTTGTGAATATTTAAAGTTTATCAAGGAAAATAGGATAGAAACTGTTATTTTTGTTGATTTTGGAGGATTTAATCTGAAATTTTTTGAATTATTGAAAAAGAAGATTTCAGAAAAAAAACTGCAAAATTTGAGAATGGTTTATTATATTCCACCTAAAGTTTGGGCTTGGGGGAAAAAGCGGATTGAAAAATTAAAGAAATTTGACGATGTTATCGTAATTTTTCCATTTGAAAAGGCATATTACGATGATACTTTGAAAAAAGATGAGTCAAAAGGGCTGAAAGTGGAATATTTTGGAAATCCGTTTGTTGACAAATATGAATTTTCTGACAAGTTGGGAGAAAAAATATTGTTACTTCCTGGAAGCAGACGACAGGAAATTGAAAAATTTTTGCCAGTAGTTATGGAACTGGTTAGAAATGAAAAAGTTAAAAATGAGAAATTTTTAATGAAGCTGGCGAGTGAGGACCATAGAAAATATATACGTGATTTTGAGAAAAAATATAAAATTGATGTTCATAAAATTCCAAATTTGGAAATAACTTTTGATGAAATAAAAAACATTCGGAAAGACTGCAAATATGCAATAGCGACTTCAGGAACAGTAACTTTTGAAATATCGCTGATGGGGCTGCCTGTGATTGTAGTTTATAAAACATCTAAAATCAATGCTTTTATTGCAAGAAAGATAGTCAAAATAAAATATATAACGCTTACTAATTTAAATGCGAATAGAGAGATTTTTAAGGAGCTGCTGCAGGAAAATTTTTCGGTGGAAAAATTGCTTGAAGAAATGGAAATTATGGAAAAAAATAAAGAAAATGTTGTTTTAGAATTAAAAAAAGAGAGAGAAAAATTAGGTGATTCTGGAGTTTTGGAAAAAATTGCCGATTATTTGTTAAAAAAATAGAGATTAACTTTAAAAACTTTACAAAAAGGATAAAATATGGAAAAAAAACGTGAGGAACTGTTAAAAGGTTCTATTTTGAAATTATTTGTGAAATATTTCATACCAACGCTTATTGGATCTGCGGCAGTTGTTCTGTACAATATTGTTGACAGGTTCTTTGTTGGGAAAATTAGCGAAAAGGCGCTTGCTGGAGCAGGAATTGCTTTTTATATCGTTATGCTGATTATTGCCTTTTCAATGTTTATCGGAGTTGGAGCCGGAACTATCATTTCGATTAGGCTTGGACAGGGAAAAAAGGGAGAAGCCAAGAAAATATTGGGAAATGCTGTAACATTATTTACTGTTTTAGGACTTACATTGTATGTGCTTTTAATGTTGAATATTAACACGGTTTTACGATATTCAGGTGCTAATAACGAAACATTGCCGTATGCGAGGGCTTATATGGAAATAATATTGCTGGCGATCTTACCGTTGTTTTATTCATTTGGACTGACAAATGTGTTAAATGCGGCTGGAGCACCACGAGTTGCGATGTTTTCAATGCTAATTGGAGCAGTTGTAAATATTGTTCTGGATTATGTGGCTGTAATGATTATGCACACTGGAATTGAGGGAACTGCTTATGCGACATTAATTGGGAATGTGCTGTCTGCAATATTTGTATTGTGGTTTCTAATAGTGGGAAAATTGCCCTTTAAAATAGATATGTTTGGGTTTAAGCTGGAAGAGGAAAGTGTTATCACTATAAGATTTTCAAAATGAAATTGGATTCAAAAATAGTAAGAGATATTTTTTCAATAGGAATGTCACCATTTCTATTACAAGCCGCAAGTTCAGGAGTAGGACTTGTAACAAATAAAATTGTGGATACTTATGGCGGAACTTATGGTGTGGCGGTTATGACAATCATAAATTCATATTTGCCAATTATGACAATGAGTGTTTATGCGGTTTCTCAAGCTGTTCAGCCGATAATTGGGTTTAATTATGGGGCAAAAAATTTCAGGAGAGTGAAAAAATCTCTAATGACTGCTATAAATGCTGGAGTTGCCTTATCTTTTACATTCTGGATAATCGTAATGCTTTTACCAAAAGAACTGATTTTATTTTTTAATGAAAAAAGTACACCTGAGGCTCTGAGAGAAGGAGTAAAGGCAATTAGAGTATATTTTTCGCTTGTTATAATTTCATCTTTTGGAATAATTGTTCCAAATTATTTTCAGGCGACAGGGCGTTCAAAATATTCAGTTACATTGAATTTATTGCGGCAAGTTGTTATATTTCTATTAGTTGTTATAATTTTTTCAAATATTTGGAAACTGGATGGTGTATGGCTTGCACAGCCATTTACTGATTTACTGTTTTTTGTAATACTTTTAGGATTTTTATATAAGGAAAAAAGATTTTTTGATAAAATGATTGAAAATGAAAATAACAGGCTGGAATATAATGGAAAATTAAATGAAGAGGAAAAAGTAAAGAACGATAAATAAAAAATAAAACTTTAAAGAGGAATAAAAATGATTACAATTTTATTAATGGCTATTTCCTATATTCTGGGAAGTATACCAAATGCACTTTGGATAGGAAAAGTATTTAAAGGAATAGATATTCGTGAGCATGGAAGCAGAAATACAGGCTCTACAAATGCTGCACGTGTTTTAGGGGCAAAATTAGGTATTTTAACGTTAATATTGGATATTTCAAAAGGATTGGTTCCGACATTAATGGTAATTTTGCTAAAAGCTGATTTTTTTGAAAATTTGACGAAAATTTCAGATTTGGATTATGTATTGGTTGGGATCTGTGCAATTTTAGGGCATGTGTTTTCCATTTTTATGAATTTTAAAGGTGGAAAGGCTGTTGCGACAACGCTTGGAGTATTTTTAATTCTAGTTCCGAAAGCTATATTGTTTGCTGCAATTGTGTTTTTTGCAGTTTTTGCTGTTTCAAGATATGTTTCGCTGTCTTCAATTTTTGCAGCTATATCGCTTCCGATTTTTATATATTTTTTGTATCAGCAGATAATATATGTTATTTTAGGAATTTTAATAGCAATTTTGATTACAGTAAAACATAAAAGCAATATCGAAAGATTAAAAAATGGAACAGAATCTAAATTTAGCTTAAAAAATAAGAAAGGAAATAAAAAATAAGAAAGGAAGGGATGATGATGAAAAATATATTGGTTATTGGCGGCGGAAGCTGGGGCACTTGTCTTTCGAAGCTATTAATAGAAAATGGGCATAAAGTGTATTTGTGGGAGCATAATGAAGAAGTGAGGAAAGTTATTCGCAACACAAAGGAAAATCCGCAATTTTTGCCAAATATAAAATTGCCTGAAAGCCTTAATGTTGTGGATGATTACGGAGAAGTGCTTGAAAATCCTGAAAAATATGGTAAAATTGATATTCTGCTACTGGCGACTCCAACACAATTTTTAAGAAAAATTTTAAAAAGATTGAAAAATTTCTTAAATTATAATATAATACTGGTAAATGTTGCAAAAGGGCTAGAAATTGCTACGAAAAAAAGAATCTCTGAAATAGTGGCTGAAGAATTTGAAAACAAGCAATATAGCTATGTCCTGCTGGCAGGACCGACACACGCTGAAGAAGTCGCTCAAAAACTGCCATCTGCAATACTTTCTGTATCTGAAGATGAAAAAGCTGCAAAAACTGTACAGACAGCATTCAGTAACCTTTATTTTAGAGTTTATACGGGAACGGATCTGATGGGCGCCGAACTTGCGGGAGCATTGAAGAACTGCCTTGCAATTGCAGCGGGAATTGCCGATGGGATGGGTTATGGAGATAACACGAAGGCTGCTCTTATAACTCGTGGAATTAACGAAATGTTTGAAATTGCAAAATATTACAATGCTAATCCTAAAACATTTATGGGATTATCAGGGCTTGGAGATATTATTGTAACTTGTACAAGTAAGCATAGCAGAAACAGGTTTGTAGGAGAAAAGCTGGGACAAGGTGAAAAAATTGAAGACATAGTTTCACATATGAACATGGTGTCAGAAGGTGCAGAAACAATAAAGGCCCTTTATAAAATCATAAAGGAAAATAATCTAAAAGCACCTATTTTCACAGCGCTTTATGAAGTAATCTACAATGGAAAGCCAGTTTCAGAATTGGAATCTACATTTATGAGCAGGGATTTAAAATCAGAATTTTTAAGTTAAGATATTATAAAAAAATAAAATTGGAGTGAGGTAATGGAAGATAACAACTTAAACTTGATGTCGTTATATTTAAGTGATATTCAAAAATTTGATTTACTCTCAAAGGAAGAAGAATACGAACTGTTAAAACGGATTAGGGAAGATGATGACGAACAGGCAAGGCAATTATTAATTTTATCAAATTTAAGATTGGTAATAAGTACAGCTAAAAAGTCACTTGGAAATGGGCTTCCTCTGATTGATCTGATTAGCGAGGGTAATATTGGATTGATAAAAGCTATAAATAAATTTGATTATGAAAAAGGACATAGGTTTAGTACATATGCAGTATGGTGGATAAAACAGTCGATAAAAAAAGCAATTATTAATATAGGGCGTGATATAAGAATACCATCTTATAAATATGAACAATTATCAAAAGTGAATAAGGTTATAAAGGATTATACTGCCGTTCATGGTGAAGCTCCATCAACAGAATACATTGCAAAGAAAGTTGATCTGAAGGAAAGTAAGGTTATTTTGCTTTTAGGTGAATTTCAAGATATAATGTCGCTGAATGAAACAATTGGAGATAATATTTACTTGGAAGACATCATTGGGAAAAATGATGATGTGGAAGATAAAATAATAAAAGAAGATCAGTTAATTGAAATGAAAGACTTGCTTGAAAGAGTTCTGAATGAACGTGAAAGAGCTATTCTTGAGTATCGTTATGGACTGTATGACAATAAGATTCATACATTAAAGGAAATCGGCGAGCAGATGGGCATTACACGTGAAAGAGTAAGACAGATAGAAAAAAAAGCTATAACCAAATTAAAGGAACACTTGGAAGAATATAAGGATATATTATAAAAGAGAGGTGAACATATGTTACATATAATCGTTGATAGAAAATCATTGTTAAAAGCTATAACTATAGTTGAAAATGCAGTAACTGAAAATAAAATAAGAGAAGTCCTTTCTGGAATCTATATTGAAACAAACGAAGGAAAGGCAATTTTACGAGGAACAGATTTGGAACTGTCTATAAATACAAAAATAGAGGCACAAGTTGAAGAAGATGGAAAAATTGTCATAAAACATAAATTAATTGAAGAATTTTTAAAACAAATTTCTGATGAAAAAATTACACTAATTGAAGAAAATGGTAAACTAATAATTCAGGCAAGTTCTACAAATACTGAATTTTCATTATACGATGCAGAAAATTTCCCAGTTCAGTCAAAACTGGAAAATGGAGTTGAATATGTATTTGAAAAGGAAAAATTATTAAATAATATTGAAAATGTAAAAATTTCAGCTTCGCCAAATCCAGAAAATCTAGCTGTAAACTGTATCAGAGTGGAAATTGAGGAAGACAAATTAAAACTGGTTTCATCTGACACATATAGATTGACATACATTGAAGAAGATTTGGATGACACTCAAAAAGGGAAGGAAAATCTTAGTCTGAGCATTCCGTTAAAGACAATTGACGGATTAATAAAAATTATGAAACTTATTGATGAAGAAAATATTACCGTAAAATCAGATGGCTCAAAAGTGTTTTTCCAATTTTCAAATGTAGAAATATTAACTCGTACAATTGATCTGCAATTTCCAGATTACAAGTCAATTTTAAATAATTCGCAGCATAATAAAAAAATATTGTTAAATACAAAGGATTTTTTATCGGTATTAAGAAGAACAGCTATATTTGTTAGGGATAACAAAGAAGCTAAAAATGGCGGAATATTTAATTTTGCCAATAACAGGCTGCTGCTTACTGGAACGAGTGAAAATGCGCAGATAAAAGAGGAAATTGCAACAATTCAGGAAGGTGATGATTTAAAAATTTCATTGAATGTAAGGTTTTTACTTGACTACATTTCTACAATTAAAGGAAAAGTAACCGTGCTGGAATTGCTAAATAACAAAAGTTCGGTAATTGTAAGAGATGAAGATAATGATAAATCACTATATTTCACAATGCCATTGGCGCTTAGGGAAAGTTAAAAAATTTAAAATAAATTTTTACGAAAGGAGAATACACAATGCCTATAAAAATACCAAATAACTTACCGGCTGTAGATATTTTAGCAAAGGAGAACATCTTTGTAATGGATGAAAATAGGGCATTGTCGCAAGATATTCGTCCTTTAAAATTTATAATAATAAATCTTATGCCTACAAAAATTGAAACGGAAACTCAGCTATTAAGATTGCTTAGTAATACTCCGCTTCAAATGGAAGTTACCTTTTTGAAAATGGCTTCCTACGTATCAAAAAATATTTCAGAAGAGCATATGTCTAATTTTTATAAAACTTTTAACGATATAAGGAATGACTATTTTGATGGTTTAATTATAACAGGAGCTCCGGTGGAGAATTTGCCTTTTGAAGAAGTTGCCTACTGGCAGGAACTGACAAAAGTTATGGAATGGAGCAAAACTCACGTTTATTCGACAATGTGCATTTGCTGGGGGGCGCAGGCGTCACTTTACTATCATTATGGAATAAAGAAATATCCGTTAAAAGAAAAGCTTTTTGGAATTTATCCTTTAAAAATTGATATTTTCCATACGATGCTGCTGCGTGGGTTTGATGAAGTGTTTAATATGCCGCAGTCAAGACATACGGAAGTACGTGTAGAAGATATTGAAAAAGTACCAGAATTGGAAATTATCGCAAATTCTAAGGAAGCGGGAGTCAGCATTGTCCGTACTAAGGATAAAAGAAATATCTTTATTATGGGACATTTGGAATATGATAGAATGACGCTTGCAAAAGAATATGAACGAGATGTGAAATTAGGAAAAGATATAAAAGTTCCGTTTAATTATTATCCAAATGATGATGTAAGCAAAGAACCGCTTTTTATATGGCGGGCTCACGCAAATTTACTATTTTCCAACTGGGTAAATCACCACGTTTATCAGGGTACACCGTATGATTTGACGAAATTGTCAGAAATTTCTAATTTTCAGATTTAGATTTAATTATAGTTTTAATTGTTTTTTATTATTTAAATGGGAAATAATATTAACAACAACTTGGTTTGGGAAAATATTAGAACAAATTGAAAAAGCTCTCATATGGGAGCTTTTTATAGTAAAATTTATTAATTATAAATAGAAATGTTTTCCAGCAATGGAGAATCCATTATATCAAATGGCATAACCCAGCCGCCGCCATTGGAGTCAAGATTTACTTCACGTCCGACTTTTTCTCCCGCCTTTTTAAACACTATATAAATGAACTGTGAACAATAAAGTCTTTTATCAAAGTTTTTGTGAAATGTCAGTCCATATGGCTTTGTTGTTGTTTCATCAATTTCTTTGAATAATGCTGCCTTAAATTTATTATCAATCCCTTTTAGCCTAAAAATAGCTACTTTTCTATTGATATTTTGCCAGGCATATAGCGGGCTTTCGCTGTAACCAGCAGAATATGAGGGAAATTCAACTACTTTTTTATTTTCATTAAGAACGGCGGCGTGTCCCCACATTGAACGTAAAGTTGGCCTTTTTGATAAAATAAGAATATCTCCTGGCTGCAATTTATCCACATTTGCAATAACTTCCCTCGGGGAATACCAGAAATATTTGTCTTCTGTCTTTGTCTTGCATATAAGGGACAATGACAATATTAAAAATAACAGTAATCTTCGCAGACTGGCTTTTAAATAAATATTCATATAAAATTTCCTTTCCTAATTAAACTTATAATAAAACTACTTGAAAATCGAATTTAAAAATCTATTAGTGTAAAAACATATGTATAAAAATTTCTATATTTTAAAAGTAGTTTAAATATATTATATAAAAAAGAGAGCAATTAGTCCAGTTTATTTTTTAATAAAAAAAATTTTTATTTATAATTTATTTATATTAACAAATGAATTAATTTTTTTTCAAAAAATTTTAAAAAATAACTTGTATTTTTTCTAAGTTTATGTTTTAATTAAAGTAGGGAAGTTAAATAAAATTAAAATATTTTTAGAGTAAGGAGGAATGAATGCAGACTAATCCAGCTTTAGCTGAACGAAAACAAAGAATTGATTCCAATATGTCCAATATTAAGCATAAAATTGTAATTATGAGCGGTAAAGGCGGTGTTGGAAAAACAACAGTATCTGTTAATTTAGCTTATGGATTATCATTGCGAGGCTATAAGGTTGGTATTCTTGATGCTGATTTGCATGGACCCAATGTCCCGCTTATGTTTGGAAAAGAAGGCGTAAAACTTTCAAAAATCGCTGAACCGCTGGAAATAACCCAAAATTTGCATATATCATCATTAAGTTTTTTTATTCCAGATAATTCACCAGTTGTGTGGAAAGGCCCGCAAAAAATTACAGCAATAATGGAAATGCTGGAAGGAATTAAATGGGGAGAAATTGACTTTTTAATAGTTGATTTGCCGCCAGGAACAGGTGATGAAACATTAGGTATTACACAAAATATAGGCACAGATTCAAAAGCGATAATTGTTACAACACCACAAAAAGTTTCTTTGCTGGATTCCACAAGAGCAATAAATTTTGCTAGACTGATAAATCTAAATCTGCTTGGTATAATTGAAAATATGAGTGGTTTTATTTGCCCTGACTGTCAAAAGGAAATGAATATTTTTAAAAAAGGCGGTGTTAAAAAGTTGGCCCAAGAGAAAAAAATAGATTTTCTAGGCTCAATACCATTAGATGGGAATATCGTAGAATCTAGTGATAGCGGGTTACCATTTATTTCAAACGATTCTGTGGCATCAAGACGGATGAATGACGTAATTAATAAAGTAATAGAAAATTTAGAAAACAAAAACGAAAGTAAATAAATGCGAAAGGAGAAGTATTTTAAATATATTATAAGCATTAATATATTTATCATACGACAAAAAAATGAAAGTATTAGTATTTAATAAAAATGAAAAAACCAGAATGGTAGTGGGTCAGCTGTTAAAAGAATTAAGTTTTAATGTAATATTGGCAGAAAACGAGGAACAAATGCTGGATGCATTAAAGACAGAATCCCTTGATATCTCTTTTCTAGACATCAGTTCAATTGAAGATTTCCCATTGGCAATTGAAAGAATAATAAGATATAAAAGACAAAGCTATATCTTGATGGCGATTGAACAGGATGACAGATATGCTAAGACAGAGGCGTTATTAAAGGGAATCGATGACTACATATATAATGACTTTAGACTGGAAGAACTTTCTGCTAAATTCAGAGCGATCGTAAGAATTTTAAACAAACGTTTGACAGAAGACGAAATGGGAATTTTGACGGCTTACGATTTAACATTAAATCCTGCAAACAGAGAAGTTAAACGTGATGGAAAAGAAATTGAGCTGACAAATAAAGAATTTTTGCTGCTTGAATATTTTTTAAGAAACAAGAACAGAGTGCTTACAAGAACTATGATTTCTGAAAAAATCTGGGATATAGACTTTGTTTCAGAAAGTAATATTGTAGATGTGTATGTTAATTTCTTAAGATCTAAGATAGATAAGGGATTTGATCAAAAAATTATAAAAACTGTAAGAAGTGTCGGATATATTATAAAGGAGTAGCATAAATTTCTGACAGACAGGTGATAGTGAATATTTTATTTAACTCATTCATAATTGTAATAATAACAAATTCATAAAAAATATAAATTTTTATTGATTTTATAAAATTAATGTGCTAAAATGTATCATGATAATAAATTTGGGAGTGATAAAAAATGTTTAGACAAATAGAATTACCGTATAACTTTGATGCATTGGAGCCAAGCATTGATGCAAAAACTATGGAAATCCATTATGGAAAGCATCATGCAGCTTATACAAACAATTTAAATGAAGCGCTAAAAAATAATGCACCACAATTTTTGGAAAAACCAATAGAAGAAATTTTAGCAAATTTGGATATATTGCCAGAAAATATACGTGGAGCTGTTAGAAACAATGGTGGAGGTTTTTACAACCATAATCTGTATTTTGAAATAATGGGACCTAACGCAGGAGGAGAGCCTACAGGAGAGCTAGCCGAAAAAATAAACGAAGCATTTGGAAGCTTTGACGCATTTAAGGAAGAATTTTCAAAAGCCGCAGCAACTAGATTTGGTTCAGGATGGGCTTGGCTTGTTGTAAATAAAGATGGGAAATTAAAAGTAACTTCGACTGCAAACCAGGATAACCCGTTAATGCCAGGAGCAACACCTTGCGGATGTTCACAAGGGACTCCAATTTTAGGAATAGACGTATGGGAACACGCATATTACCTAAATTATCAAAATAGACGTCCAGATTATATTTCAGCATTTTTCAATGTTATAAATTGGGATGAAGTATCTAAAAAGTATGAAGCTGCAAAATAAGGTAAAATAAATTAAAATAGATTTATAGATTGAGTTGGAAGCATTGATTATAATAATTCCAGTTCAATCTTTTTTTGTTTAAAAATTTTAAATATTATTTGAGATAAAAAATATTTGTTTATAAAAGTTGACTGAGATGATTTAATTTGTTATACTTACTTTAGATAGATGAAAAATAAAAATTTTAAACAGGAGGAAATGATTATGGAAAAAGTGACAAAAGATATGAATATAATGGAAGCAGTTGAAAAATATCCGATTATAGCGCAGGTGCTTATGAGATATGGGCTTGGATGTGTTGGCTGCATTATTTCGAGTGCTGAAACGCTGGGAGAGGGGATTGCAGTTCATGGATTAAATCCAGATATAATTCTTGAAGAGGTAAATATGATTCTTGAAAAACAGGAAGGTTAGATTATTTGAAATAAAAATAAAAAAAGTGTACCATTTAGATAAATTCTATTTAGTGCACTTTTTATTTATTTTAGACTATTAATAAGAATCCATAAATAATATTTGTCAAGAAAATTATCCCAACCAAAAATCTATTTATAAATTTGAAGATTCTTTGGCTTCCGAATGTAAAGCTTAACACCAGATTTAAAAGGGAATAAATTAGACATACTACTGAAAAATTATTAAAAATTAAAAACTTTGAAGTTTTTAATAGCATTAAAACTGGCGGCAGTAAATAACGGAACGAAGCAAAGAAAGAATATAAAAATATAATCAGAACTTCGAATAATAATATTAGCACAGTTATTCTTTCTGCAAACTGTACCTGTTTGCCGCTTAAAAATAAAAGTGAAACAAATGAATAAATTCGTACAAAAAGTAACAATAATGTCAAAAATGTAAAAGTGTTAATCATATCAATTCTCCATATTTCGTAAATTTTATACATTTTATCATATTTAGAGTAAATTCTCAAGAAAAATAAAAAATAATTATTTTATTAAAATATTTTCTTAAAGTAAACGTAAACGTAAAAATTACAATAAATGCTTTTCTCTTGCCATTTTTTCAAGTTCTCTTATTCTGTCATCAGTAGAAGGGTGCGTACTGAATAAATTTTTTACGTTAAAGTTACCGAGGCTTGAAAATGGATTTATAATAAACATATGCGCCGTTGCAGGATCTTGTCTGTTCATTGCAATATGATGGCTGTAACTTTCCAGTTTTTGTAATGCGTTACGCAAATACAAAGGATTTCCTGAATATTCTGCTCCAGCTCTGTCTGCCATATATTCCCGTTTTCTTGAAATGGACATCTGAATTATTGAAGCCGCTATTGGAGCTAGAAATGAAAGCAGTATCGCAGTTCCAATATTAGTTCTTCTATCTTCATCTCTATTATTTCCACTTGATATATAAGGTAAAAATCTTGCTATATTAACAATTGCTCCAGCGAAAGTGGCAGCAACCGTACTTATTAAGATATCGCGATGCTTTATATGCCCCAGCTCGTGAGCCATAACTCCAGCCAGTTCATTATCATCCATTAGTTCAAGCAATCCTGCAGTACAGGCAACCGCTGCATTTTGAGGATTTCTCCCAGTTGCAAATGCGTTTGGCTGACGTTCTGGAATTATGTAAATTTTTGGCATTGGTAAACCAGCATTTCTTGCGAGCCTTTGTATTAACTGATATAATCTTGGATTATTTTGAGGAGTAACTTCCTGCCCATTATACGCTCTTATAACCATCTTATCGCTAAACCAGTAGCTGTAAAAACTCATTCCTCCGGCAATAAGAAGTCCGATTATCGCTCCTTTTTGACTTCCTAATGCGCCACCAATTGCTACAAAGAGAAAAACTAGCCCAAACATTAATAAACCTGTTTTCATAGTATTTATAAACATAGGTATCTTTTTTCCTTGTATAATATAGTTACATTATACAAGCTCCTTTCTTTAAATTTATGTTAATTATATTATAAATTGATGTTTTTTTCAATAACTATATTTATTTGTTATTTTATTCTTTATGGATTTAAATTAGCACCTATTTCTAAAAAATCACGGCGTTTTTGATTTAATGACAGCAATTATAACGATAAAGATAAGAAGCAAAATTTTATAAAAAAATTTATATTCCTGCTATTTACATTTTATATATTTATGATATAATATGAGCGAAATTTTAGATAAGGAATAGTAAAAATCTATATTGAAAGGGGAGATGAGCTAAAATTGGGTGCTAAAAATCAGACGTTTGCCAGATTTTCTATGATGGTGGGAGAAGACGGAATTGAGAAGTTGAGAAACGCAAGGGTAATTGTGTTTGGAGTTGGCGGGGTTGGCTCTTATACTGTGGAGGCTTTGGCAAGATCTGGAGTTGGACATATTGCTATGGTTGATTTCGATGAGATTTCGGAGTCGAATATTAATAGACAGCTGCATTCGCTTAGGAGTACGATTGGAAAGCCTAAGATTGATGTTATGAAAGACAGGATATTAGATATTAACCCGGATTGTAAGGTTGAGCTTGTGAAAAGGCTGGTTTATGATGATGTTGATGAAATTCTAGAAAATTCTAAAAATGATTCTTTAAATAATAATAAATATGATTTTGTTGTGGATGCGATTGATGTTATTAGGAGCAAGGTTAATCTGATTGAATATTGTGTGAAAAATAAAATAAATATTATTTCTTCAATGGGATTTGGTAACAAGATGCACCCTGAAATGGTGGAAATTGCAAAAATAAAAAATACTTCCGTTTGTCCGATGGCAAGAGCTGTTAGAAGTATTTTGAAAAAGAAGGGGATTACAAATGTTCCGGCAGTATTTTCAAGGGAAATACCTGTGCGGCCAAATAAATCTGAATTATTTAAGGAAGAAATACCGACTGAATTTAGGGAAAATAATAAAATTCCGAGAAAAACTACGCCTGGAAGCAATTCATTTGTACCAGGGACGGCGGGGCTTGTACTGGCTTCTTATGTAGTGAGAAAGTTATTGGAGTGGGATTAAATAAAGATAATGTTAAATATCTTAATTATTAAAATTATTTGACAACTTAATTTTAATGTTATAATTTCTAAAATAAATTATCAAACAAGTTTGTCATTATTAATAAATGTTTGAAAATAATTGAAATAACAAAAGGAAAAAGGAGTGAGATTAATTGGCAGAAAAAAATGAGGCTGTGATGACAGCGGATGAGGGAAAAAATTTGGAAAAAAATCAGAAAAATGATTTTCAAAAGTGGGATTCGGATAAAAAGAACCTTTTGGTTAAAATATTAATTGTAATTGGATTGATTTTATGTATTTTTGGAATAATGGATAAAATTTTTGAACATACAATTTTTAATTTTTTTAAACATTTGACAATGCCGTATTTGGAAAAAACTTATGAAGAATCTAAAAAAATGTTTTTAACATTGTCGCTTTTGAAAGGGACTACGGATATTATTGAAGGAAGTACGGTTAATGTCAGTATGATCGTTGGAATGGAAATTGAAATTGGGGATATTGTTCAGCCTATTTATGATATGATAAACATTTTGTGGAAAGTGTCGCTTGCGAGCGTTGTTATACTGAAGCTGGAAACGATTTATTATGAAATTTTTAAGGTGAAATTGGCTACAATCTTGACATTTATTTCATTAATTACAATTTTTCCATATACTATTTATAAAAATAAAGTTACAAAAATTTTTAGAAAGATTTCTAAATATTCATTTTTCATATTGCTTTATATTTACATAGTTTTACCAAGTGCAATATTTGTAAATTCGACAATATCAAGCTATTTTGAAAAGGAATACAAGGAACCTGCAATTGTTGAACTAAATCAGGATTTGGGAAGGCTAAATAAAGTGAAGGATGAGATGCTTTCGCTGGATCAATCCAAAAGCATTTTTAACATTCCAGGACAAATTGACAGTGCAAAAGCCAAAATTGATAATTTCTCAAAGGAAATAAATATTATCTCAAAAGACTTGGTTGAAGATACGCCAGTTATTATTGGAATAATTTTATTGACATCAATTGTATTACCTTTGTTAATAGCGATTTTGCTTTATGTAGCAACAAAGTCGATTGTTTTTGAGAAGATTGGTGGAAAAGGAAGTAAATAATGTATGAGAGGAGTATCTTTTAGGTATTCCTTTTTTGTTTTATTCAAATTATTTATGGTTTAAATTTTTATTCTGTCTTAAGTATTATAAAATTTGAAAAATTGAATTTTTGAGGTATACTTTTAAAAGTAAGAATATAAAATTTATAAATTGTGAAAGGTAAAAATAATGTAATGTTATGCAGTTTGCTTTTAACTATTTTAGTATAAAGAATTTTATCAAAGAAAAATAAAAGTAGTAATGAAATAACGAAACAATTAAATAAATTATAAAATTAATATTTTTTTACTTCATAATTAGATTCTCTCCCTTGAAATACCCCCTCTAATCTGCTAAAATATACCTATAAACAAAAAATTAATTTCAAAGTTAAATATTTTCAATAGAAGGGAGATTTGCAATAATTTGTATTTGCAAGAGCGGGATTGGCATGAAGGATAAAATGAGTATGAAAGTTATTGGAATTGGCGGGATGGGGATAAATTTTGTTAATTTTATGATAGCTTCAAATGTGCGGAAAATAGAATATATAACGATTGATACGGATAACAGGAACTCTAATTTTAGCAGAGCAGAAAAAAAGATCTTTTTGGATACTGGAGTTAAGGAATGCACTAGGGAACAGGCTGAAAGAGTGGCATTTCAGTGTGAAAATCAATTTCGGGAATTGATTAAAGGTACAGATATTTTATTTTTAGTTTCAGGAATTGGCGGGGCTACTGGAAGCGGAATACTGCCTATTATTCTTGAAGTTGCAAAAAAATTGGGCATTTTTACTATTAGTATTGTTGCACGTCCATTTTATCTGGAAGGGTTTGAAACGTTGAAAATTGCCAATACTGGGATGAAAAAAATTGAGAAAATTACGGATAGCCTGATTGTTATTCCTAACGAAAAATTGTATAATCACATAGATAGGAAAGAACCGCTTGAAGTGGCCTATGCTAAAGTCAACGAGATTATAAAGGAAGGCATTGAAAGTATTGTAAATATTCTGACGGAAGTTGGATTTATGAATATTGATTTATTAGATGTGAAAGCTGTTTTGCATAATTCAAAGGATACGACTATTCGGGTTGGAGAAGGCAAGGGGGATAATGCAGTTGACAAGATAATGGAGCAGCTTATGAAAAATAATCTGTTTGAGGGAAAATTGGAAAATGCAAAAAAAGTTTTGATAAATTTTACTACGGGGAGAAATGTATCACTTGCGGATATTGGACAGATAACAGAGAGAATTTCAGATGTTATAAAAGATAAGCATGTTAATCTTATATGGGGAGTTATGATTAATGAAGGCTATGAGGTAATAAAAAAAATAAAAACTGTAGTAATTTCTAGTGTTTAGAGATATTTTCAAATTAAATTTTAAAACGAATTTCTAGAAAATAATTTTAATAAAAAATCCCTATTTTTATTTTTAGGGATTCTTTTTTAGTTATATCAAATTTTATAAATTTAAGATTTAATATGAATTATAATAATAGTTAGAGTTAGAATGACCCAAAATACCTGTTAAAGCAAGTGAAAAAATAAAAATGAAAAAGATAACAGTAAGAACAATGCTGACAATTATGAAAATAACGTATAGTTTTAAAGCTTTGGACTGCTCGTTAAAATACAGCTTTAATTTATTTTCATCATTCGTAAGAACAGCCTCTTCCAAAAAACTGGCTGACTTAAAAAATTTTAATGCGATTAAAATAGAAAAAATACCAGTAGCAAGAGGAACTATAAAGAAGAACATTAATAATTGAAGTACGCCGGAAATTATTCCCAAAACTGAAAAAATTTTCAATATAAGTGCAATAAATTTCATATTTTTTATTGTTAAAGGATCCAGCGTTAAAGTGAGAGATTCTGTTCTATTATTACTGGCAGTTTGAAAACTGTTAGAATCATCTGTTTTATCATTAGAATTATTTGTTACTCCATTTCTGATTTCGTTTAATTTTTCCAAGTTGTTAAAATGATGTTTACTTTGATTGCTTTCGGTATTCTTTTCTTCGTTTAAAAAATCCATTTCATCTTTATTATTATCAAAATCCATAATAACCTCCATTTGTATGTTTAAATTATATTAATTCATTATAGCATAAATTAATGATTTTTCAAAATTTAAAATAAAAATTAATATTAACTTTTTTAAATAAAAAAACTTAAATAATAAATAATGAAAAAATATAATATTTACATTTTTTAAAAAATTATGCTATAATAATATATAATTACTAAAAAAATAAATTACAAAAATAATAATAGTAGATCAATTTAATGGTAGAAGGAGATGAGATATTATGAATTTTGTTTATATTTCGCCACAATTTCCAAAAACTAACTGTGAATTTTGCGATAGATTGAAACAAAATGGAATAAATGTATTAGGAATTGCTGATATAGAATACGATCAATTGAATCAAAAATTAAAGGATAGCCTGACGGAGTATTATAAAGTTTCCAGTCTTGAAAATTATGATGAAGTATTAAAGGCAGTGGCTTTTTTTACACATAAATATGGGAAAATCGACTGGCTTGAGTCAAATAATGAATACTGGCTTATGCAGGATGCGAGACTTCGTTCGGATTTTAATATTACAACTGGAATAAAAGCTGACAAAATTGCAAATATAAAAGAAAAATCTAAAATGAAAAAAGCATATAAAAAAGCAGAAATACCATTTATTGACTTTTCATTGGTAACAACGCTTTCAAAGGCGAAAAAATTTATTGATAAAGTTGGGTACCCAGTAGTCGCTAAGCCTGATAACGGAGTTGGAGCGAGCGATACTCATAAAATCAAGAATGAAGAAGAATTGAAGGAATTTTTTAAAACTTGTAATGAAAATGTGAAATATATTATGGAAGAATATGTTGACGGGAACTTGGTTTCTTATGACGCAATTATTGATTCCAGCGGGAATCCTATTTTTGAAACAGGGATAGTTGAACCTGCTGTCATGGATATTGTAAATAAGGGGCTGGATGTATTTTATTATGTAGAAAAAGAAATGCCTGAAAAATTACTGGATGCGGGAAGACGGGCTGTGAAAGGCTTTGGAGTAAAAAGCAGATTTATACATCTTGAATTTTTTAAACTGAATAAAAATAAAAAAGGACTAGGCAAAAAAGAGGATTATGTAGGACTGGAAGCAAATATGCGTCCTGCAGGCGGATATACTCCTGATATGTATAATTATGCCAACAATACTGACGTTTATCAAATCTGGGCTGACATGGTTGCCTTTGACAAAATCGAAAAAGCTAAATTAAATGAAAATATAGAAAAAAACTACTGTGTTTATGCCAGCCGTCGTGACAACAAAAATTATGTTCATTCACACGATGAAATTAAGCAGAAATATGGAAATGCAATTGTGATGGACGAGAGAATGCCGGATATTTTTTCAGAAGCTATGGGGAATTATATGTATACAGCGAAGTTTGCCACAAAAGAAGAAATGGATGAATTTATAAGCTTTGTACATGAGAAAACTGAAGAATAAAAATAAGAAAATCAAGGAGAAAGAATGCAAATAGAATACAGAAAAGAATACAGCCATAATTTGGGAAGAGAGATGGAATTCATAAGATACGGACATTCAGGAAAGCCTGTTTTAGTTTTTCCTTCACAGGATGGAACTTGTAACCAGTATGAAGAATTTGGAATGGTGGATGTTCTGTCAGACTACATTGAACAAGGAAGGCTGCAGTTATTTTGCGTAGGAAGTGTTGACAGGGAAAGCTGGTCAGATTTTAATGGAAACCCAAGATACAGAATAGAAATGCAGGAAAAATACTTTAATTATATTACAAATGAATTTGTGCCAAGAATACAGGACATTTCCTGGAGAAGCGACATTATTGCTACAGGATGCAGTATGGGTGGAGCACATGCAGGGATAGCATTTTTCAGAAGGCCCGACTTATTTGACACATTGATTTCCTTAAGTGGAATGTTTGATGCTTCGATGTTCTTTGGAGATTACAAAGATGATTTAGTTTATAATAATTCTGTTGTTGATTTTTTAAGAAATATGCCATGGGATCATCCTTATCTGGATATTTACAGACAAAAAAATATCATAGTGTGTATTGGACAGGGAGCCTGGGAAGGTGAACTTCTTCCTAGCAACAGAGAACTTGCACATATCCTTTATGAAAAACAGGTTCCGGCATGGACTGATTTTTGGGGCTATGATGTGGCTCACGACTGGGACTGGTGGAGATTACAGATAAGGTATTTTATGGAATATTTGGATATCTAGGTAATTTTATTTAAGTAATTTATTTAAGTTTAATAACAAATAAAAAGCACTGAAATTTATTAATGGAAATGAATTTTGTTTCTTCGATAAGTTTCGTGCTTTTAAATTTATACAATTAAAAAAAGAGAGGTGTTTATTTATATGTTAAAAAAATTATTTTCCCGTCTTGGGGAATATAAAAAAAGCGCATTAATTTCACCGCTGTTTATTGGAACAGAAGTTATTTTTGAAATGCTTATTCCGACACTTATGGCTGTGATTATAGATGATGGGCTTAATGGAAATAACGGAAAGGGGGATATGAAATTTATTGTTGTAATGGGGCTTGCAACATTTGGCGTGGCGATGTTGTCGTTGTTATGTGGAATACAGGCCAGTAAATATGCTTCTTATGCTTCAGCTGGATTTGCTAAAAATTTGAGAAAAGATTTATTTTCTAAGATACAGTCCTTTTCGTTCACTAATATCGATAAATTTTCTACAGCTGGACTGATTACAAGATTTACGACAGATGTAAACAATATTCAGAATTCATTTCAGATGTTGATAAGAGGATTTGTAAGGGCTCCGCTTATGATGTGCGTGGCAATATTTATGTCGTTTATGATAAGTCCCAAATTGTCGATGATATTCATTGTTGCAGTTTTGTTTTTAGGAAGCTTTTTAGCCTTTATTATTTTTAAGGTACATCCAATTTTTACAGCTGCAATAAGAAAGTATGATGACATAAATTCCAGCCTTCAGGAAAATATAAACGGGATCCGTGTTGTAAAAGCGTATATTCGTGAAAAATATGAAACTAGTAAATTCAAGAAGGCTACTGAAAGTTTGAGAAGCATGCTGTTAAAAGGAGAAAATATTATAATATTCGTATCTCCTGTAATGCAGATAACAGTATTTGGATGTATTATGCTGCTTTCATGGTTTGGAGCAAAGATGATTGTTGTAAATGAGCTCACAACTGGACAGCTTACAAGCCTTTTTGCTTATACAACAAATATTCTTATGAGTCTTCTTATGCTTGCGATGATGCTTGTAAATATTGTGTTTTCAAGAGCGTCTGGAGATAGGATTGTAATGGTGCTGGATGAGGAGCCTAGTATTAAAAATCCTGAAAATGGGATAATAGATGTAAAAGATGGTTCAATTGTATTTAAAAATGTAAACTTCAGTTACAGTAATAATCCTGATGTGCTAAATTTGACAAAAATCAATCTGGAAATAAAGTCTGGAGAAACTATTGGAATTATTGGGGGAACAGGAAGTGCGAAATCAGCTCTTGTTCAGTTGATTCCAAGATTATATGATGTTTTGGATGGGGAACTTCTAGTTGGTGGAGTAAATGTAAAAAATTATGATATAAAGACGCTTCGAGATAATGTTGCGATGGTTCTTCAAAAAAATGTGCTGTTTTCAGGAACTATAAAGGATAATTTACGTTGGGGAAATGAGAATGCAACCGATGAGGAAATGGAACATGCCTGCAAATTGGCACAAGCTGATGAATTCATTCAAAAATTTCCTAAAAAATATGACACTCGCATTGAACGTGGCGGAGCAAATGTTTCTGGAGGGCAAAGACAAAGGCTGTGTATTGCCAGAGCTTTGCTGAAATCTCCAAAAATATTAATCTTAGACGATTCAACAAGCGCAGTTGACACAAAGACAGATAAATTAATAAGAGAAGCCTTCAAAAATGAATTGTCACACATTACAAAAATTATTATCGGTCAAAGAGTATCATCAATAAAAGATTCTGATAAAATATTAGTTCTGGAAGATGGAATCATCATAGCGTCAGGAACACACGATGAACTGCTTAAAACAAGCAAGATATATCGTGAAGTCTATGAATCCCAGACAGAAGGGAGTGATAAGTAATGAGTAAAAATAAAAAAACTGAAAATTCTCAATCTCAAAATCAGATAAAAGGATTAATACGATTATTAGGATACATGTTTAGACATTATAAAATACAGACGTTGTTTGTTGTTATATTTATTTGTCTAAGTTCGTTTGGGATGGTTGTTGGTACGATGTACTCAAAAGAATTGATTGACGGAATCATTATGCCTAATATTGGAAAAAATAACCCCAATTTTATTAATGAGCTTGTCAGTTTAATTTTAAAAATGGCGGCTGTATATGGGGGAGCTGTTATTTGTACATATATTTATGAAATATTTATGATTTATGTTGCACAGGGAACATTGAAAAAGTTGAGAGATGACGTGTTTATACACATGGAATCGCTTCCTATAAAGTATTTTGATACAAATGCACACGGAGATATAATGAGCGTCTATTCAAGTGATATTGACGCTTTAAGAAATATGCTGGTAGAAAGCTTGTCACAGGTAATATCTTCGATTATTACAATTATAAGTGTTCTTATTTCAATGTTCATCTTAAATATCCCGCTAACAATTTTTGTAGTAATAATGATTATAATTATGATTATCACAACAAAGACTATTTCTTCCAAAAGCTCAAAGAACTATACTGCACAGCAAAGAAATATCGGGATTGTAAACGGATATGTGGAAGAAATGATAGAAGGGCTGAAAGTTGTAAAAGTATTTTCGTATGAGAAAAAGGCTGATGAGCGTTTTAATAAGCTGAATACGGCATTATTTAACAGGGCGAATAATGCGATGAAATTTGCAAATATTCTAGGTCCTGCTGTTGGAAATCTTGGGAATATAAACTTTGTACTTACAGCAGTTCTTGGATCAATAATTGTGTTTAATAATATTGCAGGCTTTACAATCGGTGGACTCGTATCATTTTTGCAGTTTATAAAAGTAATAAATCAGCCTGTTTCACAAATTGCACAGCAATTAACATCAGTAATACTGGCATCGGCTGGAGCTCAAAGAGTATTTAACCTGCTAGATCAGCCACCTGAACAAGATAACGGCTATGTAACTCTTGTAAACGCAAATATTGATGAAAATGGAAACATTACAGAAACTGAAAAGCACACAGGTGCATGGGCTTGGAAATATCCACATTCTGACGGAACAATTTCTTATGAAAGACTAATGGGAGATGTTGTTTTTGAAGATGTAACATTTGGCTACAATGATGAAAAGACAATACTTCACAATATTAATCTTTATGCAAAGCCAGGAGAAAAAATCGCCTTCGTTGGTGCAACAGGAGCTGGAAAAACTACAATTACAAACTTAATTAACAGATTTTACGATATTAACTCTGGAAAAATCCGATATGATGGCATTAACATTGAAAAAATAAAAAAACAGGATTTAAGAGAATCGCTTGGAATTGTATTACAGGACACACACTTGTTCTCTGGAACAGTTGCTGACAACATTAGATATGGAAAACTTGATGCTACAGATGAAGAAGTATATGCAGCCGCAAAACTTGCCAACGCTGATCATTTTATAAAACACTTGCCACAAGGCTACGACACTTACTTAAGCGGTGACGGTTCCAGCCTTTCACAAGGACAACGGCAATTATTATCAATAGCAAGAGCGGCAATCGCCGATCCACCAGTCTTAATTCTGGATGAAGCAACTTCAAGCATCGATACAAGAACAGAAAAAATCGTGCAGGAAGGAATGGATAAGTTAATGGTGGGAAGAACAGTCTTTGTAATCGCCCACAGGCTTTCAACTATCAAAAATTCCGATGTAATAATGGTACTTGATCAAGGAAAAATTATCGAACGTGGAAATCACGATGAACTGATTGCACAAAAAGGAACTTATTATCAGCTTTATACAGGCGGATTTGAAAATCAGTAAATTAAATGATTTAATTTTAATTGTGATAGCAGAGTAATATTTATGTGAAAACCAGAGTATTTGTTAAAATACTTAAAATAGTGATATAATATAAAAAATAAAAGGGGCTGTCTCATAAAGTAAATAAAATTACTAAATCATAAATTTTATATATTTTTCTATATTTATAAAATCAATAAAAATAATATCTGTTGATTTTTAAAAATATATAACATTTATGTTAGTAAAATTATTTTTGATTTATGAGACACCCTCTTTTAATCAACAAAAAACAATTTTAATAATGCCCTCTACAAGAAATTATCCATAAAACTCCATTTTCATCAATGGCATAGACAAGCCTGTTAGTTTCGTCAATTCTTCGACTAAATCCTTTTCTATATTTCAAAGCTTCAGGTTTGCCTAAGCCCATAATTTATTCATCGTCGACCTCGATTAAATCATGAACTTGCCCTTTTCCACTTTTCATCTGAGAAAATCCTCTATCTATTTTTGCAAGATATTCAGCATTTTGGACTGCTTTCAAAAATTGATTATATTTTTCAAGATTTATTAAAACTACATTTTCTTCATTTTTTCTTGTTACAATTACATCTTCATTTTCTTTCACTGCTTTATCACAATAACTTTTTAAATTATTTCTCATAGTTGAAAAACTTACAGCTAACATATCTATCACTCCTTTATAGTTTTTGTACAATTTATTATAATTCTTTTTGTACAAAATGTCAATTAAAAAATAAAATAAGAAATTGACAATTATGATAAAATATACTAAAATATTGTTGTAAAATATTTAAAAGAGGAGGGATACAGATGTATGCAATTGCATTTGATTTAAAAATTGATGATTTGAAAAAAAATTATGGGGATTCATATAACAGGGCTTACGATGAAATTCGACAGGAATTGGAGATACTGGGTTCTGAATGGACACAAGGTAGTTTATATGTGAATAGTACTGAAAAAAATACTTTAGCTGAAGTTTATAAAGCCATAACAAAACTAAAATCTATCGAATGGTTTAAAAATTCTGTAAGAGATATTAAAGCTTTTAAAGTTGAAGACTGGAGCGATTTTACAGCTATCGTGAAAGAATGATATAATAAAAATGGAGAAAAATGTGAAAGATAAATTTAAAAATAGGATTTATATTGCATATTTACTGTTTCTTTTTCGAAATATAATTATATTTTCAAGTGGTCATTCAGGATATACAACCAGAATAATGATATTATCAAATTTAGTAATTTGTGTTGCTTTATCATTAATTATCGCTTTAAAGACAAAAAAAATTAATATTTATTGGGTAACGATGATAATTGGTATTTCTATTTTTGGAATGAAATATTCTGGATTTAATGATATGAATAAATTTTGGAATATAGTTATTATGTATGTGTATATTATTTTTTCAGCATTTCAATTAATTTTGCTTTCAATTACAAGATATTTGAAACAAAAAAATTTAAAAAGATTAATAAAAGTGATACTATGTTTTTTTAGTTGTTACTTTTTTTCCGAATTTTATAATCAGCATTACTGTGAACCTAAATCGATAGTTTACAGTACAGAAATATCAAATATAAAAAATGAGAAGGAAATGCTTGAAATAATTCATAAAATGCCAATGGTTAAAAGAATTTATTATAAAGAGAATAAAAAGGAAATAATTTATCCAAAGTCTGATTATTTTCCCTTCAATTTTGGTTTTATTCCTGATAATGAAAATAAAAATATAATAATGATTTCTTTAAGCACATATATAAATTATGAAAGTATGGATAGATTAGCGGAAAAAGTAAATGGATATTTGATATTAATGAATAAAAGTAATGAAAAGATCTATTTGTATATGGTAACTGATAAAAGTACAGATTTTATATTAAGTGAATATGAGCTTGGAAATAAAAATATTAAGAAAATACACAAATTGAAAGATTTAAGAGAAACAGATAATATGTTAGAATTGTTTTTATACTTACCAGCGAGTCTGATAAAAGGAGAAAGTGATGCTGATGGGAAAGATGAGTAATGGAAAAAATTGAATATAAATTTAATGGATTAACCTTTATAATTGAGATAGAAATTGAATTAGAAAGAAATAGAATAAGAATTAATATGGATTCTAGATATATGTTGACACTATGTTTTTATTTTTCATTAGGAGTTTTGGAAGATATTTCTAAAAAATTAAAAATTTTATATGAAATGAAACGAAAAGAACAAAAAAAAGAAAAGAGTTTAAGCAAATACCAAGAGATATGGCTAAAGAAATATATGTTCATATGTATGTTTTTATTGAAACAAATAGTACATTGTTAAAAAAGATTTCTTTTTTTAATAAATGGAATAAAAGTTCTAAAATAGCAGATATAGGAGCTGATTTTACTATAGATCATAATAGTGTTTGGACACATAACGCTTATTATCTTCTTAAAACTGATGATTTTATTAAAAATACATCTGTAATTAGTAATGCAATAAGAAATAGCAGAATAACTAATATTCCAGATAATAAAAACATAAAATATCGAATGAATAATGGTTCAGATAAAATAGAAATATTATAATTTAAGGAAATAAAATATGAAAGATATAATTATAAAATTAATAAAAATCTCTATCATCATATTTATTTTTTTATTTTGCTTTGTCCAATATTTTATAATAAAAGAATATATAACTGATAGAAAAGCCGTAAATGAAAATAAAAAAGTGGATTATGTAATAATACTGGGAGCAAGAGTAAAAGGAGAAAATCCGACTAAATCACTTATGGAAAGGATAAAGGCTGCAACTGAGTATTTAAAGAAAAAGCCAGAAGTTAAGGTTATTGCAACTGGTGGACAAGGGAAAAATGAAAATGTGGCAGAAGGATTGGCGATAAAAAAGGAACTTTTGAAAAATGGAATTAGTGAGGATAGAATTATTTTGGAGGATAAATCTAAGAATACTGTTGAGAATTTTAAATTCAGTCTTGAGAAGATAAAAAATATTGAAAATGGTAAAAATATTTTAAATAATAATGAAAAAAATCAAAAAATAAAAGTATTGATTGTAACGAATGATTATCATATTTTCCGTTCTAAAAATATTGCTAGAAAAGTTGGATTTGACAATGAAAATTATGAAATTTACGGACTTCCAGCGAAAACACCGCTTATTTCCATACCAAAATCATATTTTAGGGAATTTTTATCGAATGTAAATTATTTTATTTTTCAATCTGGGAATCAGTTAAAAGTTAAATAAATTTATAATTTAAGTGATGCAAATGTAATTTTTATTTCTAATTTTAAAGTATACTCGAACCTATTTAAAATTAAACTATTAAAAATTATACAAACTCAGGGTTTGAATAAAATAGTTATGGTCTTTAAGTTCAGTTTTAAAGTAGTTTTACTATAATTTTGCGAGAAATTGGAATATAATATAAAAAATAACTGAATTTTGATAAAATATTTTTGTTAAAGACTATGAAAAAATGTAAAATTATTATATAATATGAATAATGTTGAGTAACTAGGTTCGGATGGAATAGTTACTCATTTTATAAAATATACTAAAAGATGATAGACGGAGGAAACAATATAAATGTTGGATCAAAAGAATAAAAGAAATTTTTCGATAATAGCACATATTGATCACGGAAAATCTACTATTGCGGACAGGCTTTTGGAACAGACAGGGACTGTAACACAAAGGGAAATGGTGGATCAGCTGTTGGATAGTATGGATTTAGAAAGAGAAAAAGGGATAACGATTAAGGCACAGGCGGTTACGTTGAAATATAAGGCTCGAAATGGGGAAACTTATGAGTTAAATTTAATTGATACTCCAGGACACGTTGACTTTATTTACGAAGTGTCAAGATCGCTTGCAGCTTGTGACGGAGCCTTGCTTGTAGTTGACGCTGCACAGGGAATTGAAGCACAGACATTGGCAAACGTGTATTTGGCTTTGGAAAATGATTTGGAAATATTGCCTGTAATAAATAAAATTGACTTGCCATCTGCGGATCCTGACAAGGTTAAACTGGAAATAGAGGAAGTTATTGGGCTTCCATCAGACGACGCTGTTCTTGTTTCTGGAAAAACTGGATTTGGAATCGAGGACTTATTGGAGGCAATTATTGAGCATATTCCCGCACCTAAAGGAGAAATTGACAGTCCGTTGAAGGCGTTAATTTTTGACTCGCATTATGATGATTTTAGAGGAGTTATAACGTACATTAGAATAATTGAAGGGAAAATTGCAAAAGGAGACAGAATTAAGATTATGTCTACCGAAAAGGAATTTGACGTATTGGAAGTTGGGATTTTCTCGCCTAAAATGAAGGAAGTTGATGAATTGACAGTTGGCTCGGTTGGGTATATTATTACTGGAATTAAGTCAATTAAGGATACACAAGTTGGGGATACAATTACGCATGTGAACAATCCAACAGACATAGCTCTTGAAGGTTATCGTCCTGCATTAAGTATGGTTTTTGCGGGAATTTATCCAGTTTCGACAGACGATTATGAAGATTTAAGGGAAGCATTGGAAAAATTACAGTTAAATGATGCATCATTATCTTATGCTCCAGAAACTTCACTTGCGTTGGGATTTGGATTCAGATGCGGATTCTTAGGACTTTTGCATATGGAAATAGTTGTAGAAAGATTGCGTCGTGAATTTAACATTGATTTGATTTCAACAGCACCATCTGTTAAATATCATGTAACGCCTGAACAAGGAGAAATGGTAGTAATTGACAATCCAGCAGAATTTCCAGAAGGGAAAAAGTATATTGAGGAACCTTATGTAAAGGGTACAATCATTGTTCCAAAGGATTATGTCGGAAACGTAATGGAGCTTTGTCAGGAAAAAAGAGGCAACTTCCTTAATATGAATTACCTTGATGAAACTCGTACAATGATAAGTTACGATTTGCCACTTGCAGAAATAGTAATTGATTTTTATGACAAATTAAAATCACGTACAAAAGGTTACGCTTCGTTTGAATATGAGATGATTGGATACAAGGAATCGGATTTGGTAAAAGTTGATATTTTGGTAAGTGGAAATCCAGTAGATGACTTTTCATTCATTGCCCATAAAGAAAATGCTTATTACAGAGGGCGTGCAATCGTTGAAAAATTAAAAGATGTAATCCCAAGACAGCAGTTTGAAATACCATTGCAGGCTGCATTAGGTACAAAAATAATTGCAAGGGAAACAATTAAGGCACTTAGAAAGAACGTACTTGCAAAATGTTATGGTGGAGATATTACACGTAAGAAAAAATTATTAGAAAAACAAAAAGAAGGTAAAAAACGTATGAAGGCAATCGGAAATGTAGAAATACCACAAGAAGCGTTTTTATCAGTATTAAAACTAAATGATTAATTTTTTATATCTTGTGTAAAAATATAAGGAAAAGAGAAAAAAGTGAACAAAGAAAAAAAACTAAATAAGAATATAATATTTTTTGATGTGGAAACAAATGGATTTCAGGGAAGTTCAGTTTTGTCAATGTCTGCAATAAAAGTGAATTATAATTCTGAAAATACTGGAGAAGAAAGAAATAAATGGAAAAAAGTGTCTGAATTTAACAGATTTTATTTTAGAAATGAAGGTGAAGAGTTAAATGAAGGTGCAGTTAGTGTAAACGGATTGACAGATGATGTGATTTTAAGCGAAAGAAAGAGCATCATTAAAAATACAGGAATTGAATATCCTTTGACTTTTAAGGAAGATATGGATAATTTCTTTTTATTTTGTCAGGATACCAACCATTTTGTAGCCCATAACATAAAATTTGACAGAAGTTTCGTAGATTTTCCTCTGCAAAATCAATTTGATACAATGCTAACAAATATAGACATCGTCAAAGTAAACGGTTCTTCCTACGGAAATTACAAATGGCCAAAACTTATGGAATGTGCCAATTATTATAATATTCCATTTGAAGAAAGCCAGCTGCACGGCAGTTATTATGATGTTTTAATAATGTTTAGAATTTTCTTCAAGATGATGAAGCATAAGACTGGAAATAAACGGATTTTAGAATTTTTGAAAAAGGAATAATTTATATAAAATCAGGAAATAGAAAAAATAGAACAAACGGAGTGAAAATGAGTATTTTAGTAAAAAAATCTGAGCCAAATAATTTGATAAATACAGAAGAAAAAAATGATAATTTTTTAGAAATAACCGAATACAAGGAAAATCTGGAATTTGAAGTTCTGGAAACTTTTTCAGAAAAAATTTCTGATTTTATTGAGAAAAATGATTATCAAAAAGTTATTGAATTTACTGAAAAACAATTGTATTTGTTAAATCAGGCATTTACAGATGAATCAGAAAAAATAAAAATTCAAAATACTGATTTTCACTTTGAATTACCATTAAAACGAAAGAATAAAGATATAATCGGCAATATAAATGAATTAATTATAAACGAAAAAGTAAAGTTTCATAATTTTTTTATTTATTTAAAACAGGAATTATCAAACTGTAAAAAATTCTATTTTATAGTAAGTTTTATAAAATATTCAGGAATCCAGCTATTGATAAGCACTTTGGACGAACTTGAAAAACAAGGTATTCAAGGTGAAATTATAACTTCTGTTTATTTGAATATTACGGATTCAAAGGCGTTGCGAAAACTTTTATCATACAAAAACATAAAAGTAAAAATTTACAATAATTCAAGTGAGAGTTTCCACACAAAAGCATATTTGTTTGAAAAAGAAAAATATCATAGTGTTATAATCGGATCGTCTAATATTAGTCAAAGTGCCTTGTATTCGGCAGAAGAGTGGAATGTGAAACTGACAGATAGCAGTTTTTTTAATATTTATGAAAAATCATTAAATCAATTTGGGAAATTATGGCACAGCAATGAAGCAATAGAATTGACAGAAGATTTTATTGATGAATATGAAAAATATAAAAACTCTATAAGCACACAAAATACATTTGATTATAGAAAAACAAAAATAAAACAAAAAGATGAATTTATTCCAAACAGCATGCAAAAAAGAGTTTTGGAAAAGTTGAAGGAAACAAGAGAAAATAGAAATAAAAAGGGTCTTGTAATTTCTGCAACTGGTACAGGAAAAACTTACCTTGCCGCAATGGATGTAAAACAATTTTTTGAAGTTGATTTTAATACTGAAAATAAATTATTTAAAATAAATGATAAAAAGCCCAAAATTTCAAATATAAAATTTTTATTCATTGCTCATCGTGAAGAGTTGCTGGAAAATGCAATGAATGTTTTTTCGAGAATTCTTAAAATTGATAAAAATGAATTCGGAAGAATTTATGGTGGATTAAAAGAAATTAATAAAAACATGATTTTTGCCTCAATTCAATCATTAAGAAATTGTTACAATGAATTTAAACTTGATTTTTTTGATTATATCATAGTTGACGAATTTCATCATTCAATGTCAGACACTTATTTAAAGACGCTATCATATTTTCAGAGTAAATTTTTGCTAGGCTTGACAGCGACTCCAAAACGTATGGATGGTAAGGATATTCTTTCACTTTGTGATTACAATGTTGTTGATGAAATTGGGATAAAGGAGGCTTTGGAAGAGGATTTGATTGTGCCTTTTCATTATTTTGGAGTAAATGATTATACAATTAATTATGATAATATTCCTTATAAAAATGGGAAATACAATGAAAAAGTATTAT
This sequence comes from Leptotrichia sp. oral taxon 223, assembly GCF_013394795.1. Classification (NCBI taxonomy): domain Bacteria; kingdom Fusobacteriati; phylum Fusobacteriota; class Fusobacteriia; order Fusobacteriales; family Leptotrichiaceae; genus Leptotrichia; species Leptotrichia sp. oral taxon 223. The sequence continues at coordinate 21,657 of NZ_JABXYU010000004.1, read as the reverse complement.
TAGAAAATTTATTACTGAATGCACGTACCGATTATATTGTTGAAAAAATCAATAAGTTTGGTTTTGATGGCGATAAATTAAGTGCTGTCGCATTTTGCCAAAATATAGAGCATGCTTTTTTCATAAAAGAAGAATTTACAAACAAGGGCTACAAATCCGCTGTAATCACAGCAAATACAAGCTCAAATGATAGAGCAGAAATTTTAGAAAAATTTAAAAATAAAAAAATTGAAATCTTATGTGTAGTAGATATTTTAAATGAAGGAATTGACATTCCAACAATTAATTTGTTACTATTCTTACGTCCCACAATGTCCTCAACAATTTTTATACAGCAAATTGGAAGAGGATTAAGAAAGGCTGAAAATAAAGATTTTGTTACAATTATTGATTTTATTGGAAATCATAAGAAAGATTATTTGTTAATAAATTATTTTTCAAACGAAGTTGATAATAAGGATACTTTATTTACTAAAAAAGAAAAAATAATAAACGAAATAAAAAATCAATTTTCAAATATCCCAAAATCCTGTTATGTGGAACTGGATAGAGTATGTCAAAACCGTATTATTGAAAAAATCGAAAAAATTAACTTTAGTTCTAAAAATATTTTAAAAGAATTGTATTTGAATTATAAACAGGAAATTGGCAAATCTGAAAATGAAATTTTAAAAGTAAGTGATTTTGATACAAATATCGAATTATTTCAAGAATTATCCTTAAAATTAGACTCATTTTATAATGCACAGTTACAATTTGAAAAGCCTCAAATTTTAAAACAAAATAAAATATCTTTAAATTCAAAAGAAATTGAATTTTTGGCATATTTAGAAAAAAAATTGACGCTTGTAGAGCCATTTACATATTTAATTATAAATTATTTGATAAACAATGATTTTATAACTTCAGAAATCATTATTAATGAATATAAAAATTATTTTAATATTAAAAATAATTTTGAAAAAGAGTACGTAATAAACCGTATTTTTAAAGAATTAGTTGAAGATAAAATTTTAGAACAAGATTTAAATAATCCTGATTCTTTTAAGTTTTATAAAAAATATAACAATTTATTCAAAGTTAAAAATGATAATAAAAAGGAAATAAATCAGAAACTTATAAATTTAGATAATTCTCAAAATTTAAATTACAATTTCAAGATTCGTCTAAAAGATTTACTATATTTAGGATTGGCAGAATTTAATAAAAATAATGATTTATCGATCTTTAATGAAAATATTTTAATTCCATACAAAAAATATAAAAGAGTAGAGCTCCAAATTTTACTGGATTCCAAAGTGCCAAAAGGCAGCTGGAGAGCAGGTTATGCTAATACAGACAAGGATATTTGCCTTTTTGCAACAATTGACAAAACCCATATTTTACAAGAAAATTTAAAATACGATAATTCATTATTTGCCGACAACCTAATTCAATGGATAAGCCAACCTAAAACAGCCCATAACTCAAATGTTGGGAAAATGTTTACTAATCATAGTGAATTAGGGTATAATGTCCACATATTTATAAGAAAATATGCGTTCATGAATAACAATAAAACAAATCCATTTATTTATCTAGGAAAAGCCAATTATTATAAAAGCTATGGAGATAAACCAATGAGGATTTTATGGAAGTTAGACGAGAAAATACCACAAGAGTTGATATACGAATTGTATAATTTAGACTAAATGAAGAGATATAATGTATAATGTTACTTTCTTTTGACAATAAAAATATAAGTAATGAATTAAATATAAAGTTATTAGTTTATGATTAAAATTTATAAAAATAAAAAATATTAAAATAGGGAGAAATATAACAATGAAACTTAAAGATTTAGTAAAAAAAGCGTTTTTAGGAGCTACTGATGAGGAAAATGAAAAAAACAAAGCAAGAATGAGAGAAATATTTAATGGCTGTGTTGCTAATGGTAATGATTACAAATTAATTTATTGTCATATGGAAAAACTTACTAATGCCGTTATTGTTAAGATTACAAAACACAGTAATTTTATTGTGGGATATAAAGAAGGAGAAGTTGTAGTCATTCCTGTTGATTCAGAATTAAAAGAATATGGTGAGGCTTATATATTTAATAAAAGAAATGAAAGCGAGACTAAAGCTACATTGGGGTATTGTATGGTGTCTAATCCTGAAATTTCATTTCAATTTATACCTATGACGTATCAACCAGGTATAGTTAAAGGAGCATCATATTCAGTATCTATTACTCAATCTGCTGCAGAAGTTTCAGAATTTAAGAATTTCTTTAAGAAGGGATTATAAAACTGGAAGAATTAATATGTACTTAAACAGTTATAATAAATATCCAGACAACATTCAACGTTAAAAACAAATAGGAGTTCAAAAATTTAAAACATAACATAATAATTAATATAAAGTATTTTATCGGACGTAATAAAAATATATTATATTATTATGTTAAATTTTAATTTTTAGTCCGATAATGTATGTTATGTATATTTTTAGTGAAATTGATGTGCTATTATAGTATAATGCTATATGTTGTTGATGTGTTGTCGTTTTTTTCTTTTGTAAGCTTATACGAAACACTTCTGCTCTTCTCATTCATATTTCATATTTTACTTTGATTATGTTAGCTGATTACCGATAACACTTCTTGTTGTAGAAACTAGGGCTTTTTTGAAAAAATTTTCAATATTCTTACTTACAAAAACTTTTTCTTTCGTTCCATCCTTAATTTATCATAAAATCTGTAATACTGATATATACTGATATAATTTTTTTCGTATCATTTCAAACTCAGTTTTATTTAACTCGTTTAAATCTTCAATTTCAAAAAGATATAATTGATTTAAAAGTTCCATACAAAATAATGCTCTATATTTAGCTAAATCTTGGGAATAATTTTCTAAAATTTTTATTACCAGTTCTATAATCCAAATATTCTTGCTTTGGTATGAAAATGTTTTGCTATTTCCAATAAAATTAATGATTTTGTTTTTAATAATGTTTGTATCTTCTTCTTCGGATTCGTTGTCTATGTTATAAATTATTTGATTTAGTATGTTTTCAAGTTCTGCAATTTCTTCTTTTTCATATTCGTTTTTATGTCTTGAAATTTCAAAATTTATAAATTCTTGTATTTTTTTATTATTTACTTCTTCTAGATATTCATCAGAAAATTTGTACAGTTTCTTTTTTAATCTTTGTTCTTCTAAAAGGGCTTTTTCGTATAATTCATCAGAAATATTTTCGATATAGTTAAATTTATCTGCATAAACTTTATCAGGAAAAGTTACTCCGAAATAATAAAAATTACTTAAAATTGCTTTACAACATATTTTTCTTCTAGATCTCTTATTTTCTTCTGTATATTCATAAATTGTTGCAAGCAAATCTATAAACCAGATATTTTCATAGTAATATGTTCCAGTGCAGTCATGTCCCACCAAATCATATTCAAAAGGACCTGGTTTTATGTTTTCGTTTAAAATATCTTCTAACTCATTTTTTATTTTCAGAATTTGTTTAAGATTTCTATGTGCCAAAACTTCATTTTCAACAATTTTTGCTATTTCTTCATCTTCAGGATAAATAAAATTTATTTTTAATTGCTCATCATCAATTACATTTTGAGATGTTTTCTGTTTTTTAGAATCCTTAAATATTTCTAGTAATTTCATTGTTACACTCGCTTTCTTTTTAGCGTTAGCTTTAAATTAATTATACCATAATAAATAAAAAAATCAAAATATAACTGATTATTTTAACGACAAACAGATGAAACTTACTGTTTTTAAGTAAAACAAAGTATAAATTTCTAATTATCTTTTTATATTTTCTTAAATGCTCGTAAAGCCTTATTCTATGTGCTTTCGAGTATTTTTACTGTAGGAAGATACTTCACGTTTCTTTGCATATTTCCTCATGTCTTAGCTGTCAGAAGTGGTAAATAAGTAGTAAATTCATTTGTACTACTAAGCAACAAGACGCTCCTGTTGCTTCTCTTTATTCAAGCGTTTCATTTCTGCCATTGCAGAATCGAATGTTGCATGTGCGTAATAGTTCAGCGTCATGGCTATATTAGCATGTCCCATAATGTACTGTAATGCCTTTGGATTCATTCCTGCATTTGCATAGTTGGTACAGAATGTATGTCGCAAACTATGTGGAGTGATGTGTGGCAATTTATCCTCGTTATACTTATTGTATTTCTTAACAAGACCTTTCATCATGCCGTTGTAATCACTTGCCACTTTTGGATAGTTCTTTCTATTAAGAAAGAGGAAATCACTATATCCATCAATCTCAACACGCTTATCATTCTTTCGATTCGCTAACACTCGCTTAAATGCTTGATAGGCTTCTTCAACCATAGGAACTTGACGTTCGCCACTTTTGGTCTTTGGTGTTTCAATGTAGTACCCAATTTCAGTATCTCTCAATAGCTGATGGTCTATATTGACAAGACGATTCTCAAAATCTAAATCTGGAAGTGTCAAACCACCAAACTCTGAAATACGAAGACCTGTTTTTAAGAGTATCAGAATTTCATCATAATTTTTGCTGTAGGTTTTATCAGCTTTTGCAAAGGCTAACAGTTTTTCTTCCTGTTCTTCTGTTAGTACGGTCTTAGGGACAGTATCATCATCAAGAACTGCTTTCAGTTGAAAGTCAAATGGATTCTTCCGAACACAATCATCTTGTATAGCAATATAGAATGAAGCCTTTAAAGAACGTTTGTAGTTATTGATGGTTTGATAAGCATAACCATTTTCACTCATTCTAATAGCCCATTCTTTAGCGTCTGATGGCTTAATACTGTCAATACTTCTTACACCTAACTTGTCTTTCTTCAAAATATCCATAAGATATTTGCGTCCAGTTTCAGTGTTTTTTCTAACCTTTGGTCTTTGAGCGTTCTGTTTTGCGTAAAGCTGGCAGAGTGTCATTTTCTTTCCTACAACATCAATACCATCATGAATGTCTTTCTGTAACTCTGCGATTTTCTCTCTAAGTGAGATACAATCACGCTTTCCTGCTGGTACTCGGTCTGTAGCCACAAGTTTCCACGAGTAAACAAATTGCGGTTCTCCAAATGAATCTATATATTTGTATAAGTATCTTCCGTCTTTTCGTTGGCTCTCTCCAGTCTTTAAGATTCGACCTTTATTGTCACGTCTTTTTTCTGACATGGCATTTGCTCCTTTCCTTTATGGAAAGAGCCTTGATACGACTTAATACTATTTTATCATATACAAGACCCTTTGGCGACGCTAGATTGCGTCCAATGTATCTATAATTTTTTCAAATTGTTTTCGTTTAATCTGAATACGATTGCCATTCATAATCAGCCAATTTGCATTTTTATTTTCCTCTGCCAAGCGTCGTAGCTTGTTTTCGCCAATACGAAAATATTTTGACGCTTCTTCAATGGTTAGGGTATAACGTTCCCAAATAGGAATGTCAGTCTGCTTCATAAAATCCTCCTTTCCAAATCACTTATTTGGATTTCATAAAAGTTGTTTTACCAGCAATCGAACAGCTTTAGCAAAGCTCACGGGAGTTCCACCCCTGCATGGTTCTCATGTAGCCATACTCATTGCCTGCGACGGTTTTATCACGCTCGGACTATTGACTGTATGGGAGTATCATTATCACGATAAGAATGTCGTTGCAGGCAATCCTGCTAAAGATTGCTTCTCGGATCACTAACATGAATCGCTCGCTATCTTTATAAGATAGGTCATGGCGGTTAGTTCCGTTGGCTCTTTTCTTATCGAAACGTATTCGATTACTTTTATTCAGTTTTCAAAGAACAATGGCTCGTTAGCCTATCAAAACACATTGAAAGCTCAATATGCTTTGGTGGAATAACAAACCTCCCTGTTCGGGAAGCGTGGAATGGTTTAGCACGCTTCCACGAAAGGAGAGAGGATATTACTTAATTTCAAATGACAAAATCTTTGTAATCAGTCTGGTTTCCATTCTTCCACGTAAGACTTCATCAACGACCATACTTTGATTGCCATATTCATCTTTCATAAGTCGTAGGGAACGCTTCGTTATGTACCCTCTGTAATGATGTAGAATCTGGTTAATCGCTTCGGTATCGCCATCTGTTGCCTTTACAATGAGAGGAAAGGGAATCATAGGATATTGTGTTTTCATTCTTCAAATTCCTCCATAAACTTTTTAATTAAGGCTAGTCCACTGGTTCTATGCCGATAGACAGTAGAACGGTTCAATTTCAACAGGTCTGCAATTTCTGAATCGCTCATGTCCATAAAGTAAAACAGCAGTAGAATTTCACGTTTCTTGTCTGGCAACTCACGTAATGCTTCACTCAACAAATCATTTTCAACGCCTACTGATAACCCATTGAGTGTAAAAATCTGAAAGTCAGTTGAATAGTTATCTGTTGTCGCAAACTGGCTAACAAGATAATCGCCAACATCCGAAAAGGACACCTCACGCTTTGCAATCCTTGAAAGATAAAGCATATAATTCTTTCGCTCGTCTTCCATAGCACGTTTACAGATATAGTCAAACTGATTTTCTATTGTGGTCTGAAAAGAAGATGGTTTCATGTTTCTCACCCCCTTTCTGTCTAGGAAAGGAAGTGAGCCTTGCTCGTTTATCTCCTTTCACTCTTAGTCCCAATGTGAAAGGGGGATTTGTTGCATTACTGATAAATAAACTTTGTAAAAAAGTTCTGAATAGCCAAAAAAGCATATAAACAGATTTATTTCTCTGTTTACATGCTTCTGTTATTCTATCTATATGATTTATAAAACCACATTGGTGGACGTACTTATCTATTGCAGATAGACGACTTTTTTTGACAAGAACCCAATGTAAGGAAATTTATTGTATATGATGTACTTCATGGCGACGTTGACCTCCAACAAACCGCCATTTGGAAGTAATATACAATATTTTAACAGCGTAAATAGCACTACCATATAACGGTTTTTTTTATTGGCGTTTAGTAGTGCTTTTTATTAAATATAAACCTATAAACCATATAACACGTTTTTCTATACCTGTTTTTAATTCAGTAGGAACAATAAAATGTATAGAGGTGGTCTACTATGCGTAAAAAAGAAGATAAATATGATTTTAGAGCCTTTGGTTTAGCCATTAAAGAAGCTCGATTGAAACGAGGTTTAACTCGTGAACAAGTGGGAGCATTGATTGAAATTGACCCACGGTACTTAACTAATATTGAAAATAAAGGGCAACACCCCAGCATACAAGTTCTTTATGACCTTGTATCGTTACTTCATGTTTCCGTTGATGAATTTTTCTTACCTGCTAATAACTTGGTAAAAAGCACCCGACGATTACAGATAGAGAAATACATGGATAGCTTTACAGACAAAGAACTATCCTTAATGGAATCTTTAGCCAGCGGTATCAACGAAGCAAGAAACATCGAAGACTAATTAAAAGAATCCATACATAACGGAAAGAGCCGATAAAATGAGATTGTATTAATCTCATTTTATCGGCTCTGCGTCTTTGCGTCTGGCTCTGTAATCACAGTTACTTTGAACTGCTTTATTTCAATTAAATTTTCTTGTCTGCATTTCGGACAATAGAGGGGGAATTTTTTTAATTCAGTATCTTCCCTTATCTTTAATCGTGTTTTATTTCCACATACAGGACACAATATCCACTTGTAGTTTATAATAACTATCTCCTCCTTTACACTTTAATTCAAATCTTTATTAAAAAATATTTCATCTTATTTAACAAGAAACCATATTTATATAACAACATAAAATACACTAAGTTATTTTATTGAACATATATCGTACTTTATCTATCCGACTATTTGGACGACGGGGCTGGCAAACAGGTTCACCGGTAGTAACATGGTACCCTTTTAACTCTGTTAAACAAACACTACGTCCATTTGTAAAGAAAGTTAAATCACTACGATATTCTTGAATACACCGAGCAGGGATTTCTCCACTAAGAATGACCTCATTATTTTTCAATTGAGTGTCTACGATGTTCGCACAATATTTAGGAGCATCGTTGTATGCTCGTGAAAGATATTCCTGTGGCGCATAAATTTTAAAACTAAGATATGGCTCTAACAATTCTGTTCCAGCTTTTTTTAAGACTTGTTCCAATACAATAGGAGCAAGCATCCGAAAATCTGCTGGGGTACTAACAGGGCTATAGTATAAGCCATACTTAAAACAGATTTTACAGTCCGTCACATTCCAACCATACAATCCTTGTTCACAGCCATAGCGTATCCCCTCCATAACTGCATTTTGAAACGATTGATTTAAGTATCCAAGAGAAACCGAGCTCTCATACTGTACTCCGCTCCCTAATGGAAGCTGTGCTACAGATAGACCAATGGAAGCCCAGAAAGGATTCGGTGGAACTTCGATGTGAATGGTATACTCTGCTTTTTTTAACGGTCTTTCCATATAAATGACTGTAGGCTCTTTTATTTCTATCTCCACATGATACTTTTCTTGCAGCAGAGCACAAGTCACTTCCATTTGTACTTTCCCTAAGAAAGAAAGTATGATTTCATGTGTCGCAGAATCCACATAATATCGCAGAAGCGGGTCACTGTCGGAGATTTCTAAAAGTGCATCAAGTAACATTTCCCTTTGTTGAGGTTTGCTCGGTTCAACAGTCGTTTGCAGCAGAGGGAGGGGATTTTCAATTCTCTCTCTCTGTGGCAATAGCTTTGTATCTCCAAGAACACTATTTAACTTCAAAACTCATTCTGCAAAATAACAATTTCCCCGGAATAAGCCTTATCGATTTTACATAATTCACCATTTATTGAAGTATACATTTCTTTAATTTTTATTTTTTCCTTTTCCGATATTCTAACCGAATCTCGCAAATGCAGTACGCCACTATAAAGACGTATATATGCAAGACGCTGTCTTTTTTCCGAATACTCAATTTTGAAAACTTTTCCGCAAAGTTCAGACTGACCTCGATGTGTTGATGAATAAAATTTATTCGTAATCACTTCTATAAGGTTATCAATCCCTATATTGTTTTTTGCACTTCCGTGATAAACAGGGAACAGGGAACAATTCTGAAATCTTATGCTTTCCTCTTGTTCGAGTTCCAATGCTTCTAATGATTTACCGGACATATATTTCTCTAAAAGGTCATCGTTTCCCTCTATTACCGTATCCCATTGTTCAGATTCGGTAAAGTTCGTCACACACATATTAGGATACAGTTCTACCTTCTGTTTGATTACAATTTCGGCAGAAAGTTTCTCTTTAATATCCTGATAAACCGTTGATAAATCAATTCCATTTTGGTCAATCTTATTGATAAAAAAGATTGTGGGAATCCCCATTTTCCTAAGTGCATGAAATAATATACGAGTTTGTGCTTGTACGCCATCTTTTGCAGAAATCAGTAGAATTGCCCCATCTAAAACTGATAATGAACGATATACTTCTGCTAAGAAATCCATATGTCCTGGCGTGTCTATGATGTTCACCTTCGTATTTTCCCACTGAAAAGAGGTTATTCCTGTCTGAATTGTAATTCCTCTCTGACGTTCTAAAAGCGTATTATCCGTCCTCGTTGTACCTTTGTCCACGCTTCCTAATTCTGTAATCGCTCCACTGTTATATAATAAGCTTTCTGTTAAGGTAGTTTTTCCTGCATCAACATGAGCTAAAACTCCAATATTAATAATTTCATGTGATTTTCCTCCATTCAAAAGCCCAAAAGGGCATCCAATTATTTGTTCCCACTATCAAATTGACAGTTTATTTAAGAATACCTTGCCGCATATTTATTAACTCCTTTTAAATAGATACTTAAATAATAGCACGTAAGAGCATATTTGTAAAGGAATCTCCAATTTTTTATCAAAGAGAGTACGTGATTACAAAATAGCTGTAATAATGTACCAATATTTGTTATTCTATAATCTTCCAATTACTCCCGTTCTTTTCAAGTACCAAATCAAATTGAGATACCTGCGTTGCTTTGGTCTGCTGGTCGATATACTCCACTGTCAGCGATACCGTGACTTGATTATCCTTACGATTGTGAATAGGATTACCAGTTCTTGAAAGATGTACTCTTTTCCGATTGGTTTTAATATCCCGTCATTCACATAGTAGGAAAGTTCACTGGCTGTCGCTGTAGGATAGAGCTTGAAGAACGTCGTTAAAAACTCATTGATTTCATTGGTTGTAATGGAATCAACCGTCCCCTCACTTTCAATGGCTTTTGGTTTATAACTTGATTTCTTAGGTATGTTGGTAATGGTCGGATTCTTAACCAGTACCATATTTCCAGAACCATCTACATAGACACTCACTATATAAGCAGAGTGGACGGTCTTTGTATTTTCTCCCTCTGTAATGAGCTGGTCTACACTGTAGGTTACATTAAACTCATTGTCGCCAGTTGGCTCTACCGTCCATATCTGAAATCCTCTTACAGAAGACGATACAGGAATATCTTTGCGTACTGTATCAACATTGAGAGCTTGAAGTTCATCTGTCAGATAGCCTTTTAGACTTTCCATTCGATTATCAATGGACTTATCGGATTGCTCCCATGAATAGTAGACTTCGCAAAGTTCTCTACAAAATTTCTACATGATGAGTATCAACGTATTCCTTTTCTATGATAGTTGTTTCGTGAATAGTATGAGTATCTATAGCTGTAAAGTGCTTGAATATCGCAAAGCTGAAACTAAGCCCTAAAAGTACCCACAAGGCAATCACAACCTTTTTATGAGGATTGACCTTATAGTAGACACGAGGTTTCTTTTCCTTTGGTATCTGTTTTTCTTTATTCTGATTTTTTCTAAATTTCATCATTAAATCTTCCTTTCTCATTGTTTGATTCGTCCTGCTCCCACTAAATGCTGTTGCCAGTAGGGGCTTGTTAAGTCGGCATAACCGATTGGGTCGCCTGCATGAAACATACGGTTATTGCCAAGGTATATCCCAACATGAGTAATATAAGAGCCAGCGTTATAGGTAGAATGAAAGAAAACCAAATCGCCAGCTTGTGCTTCCGATAGTGGGATATGCTGGGTCACATCATATTGCTGTTGTGCGGTTCGTGGTAAGTTAATTCCAGCTTTTCCATACGTCCATTGTGTCAGTCCGCTACAATCAAAAGAAGTAGTCGGGGAAGCTCCACCGTAAACGTATCGCCAGCCCTCATATTTCAGTGCTTCGTCCATGATGGCTTGTACCGTATCATCATCAAACTCTGTTGTGACAAGATACTGCGTTACCAGTTGCACATAAAACATATTGCCATAGTTGTATCGCCAGCCCCCATTGATAGGTATGGCTATGGGATTGGGGTAAGACACTTTTTCGCCACCTGAATACTCTTTTGAGAAACTTTGAGCCAGTTCAAAGGTATATTTATTTCCACGATTAGCCACATACCCTAAGAAACCACCACCATAATTGTAGGACTGGATAACCGATTCTAAATCTACACTGAGCCTTTCGCTACTGGCTAATAATTCACTGAAATACTTCACACCTTGCTTAATGGATTCTTCTGTACTCAATGAATTAGGTGGAAGACCGAGGGATTCCGAGGACTGCATAACATCTTCCGCAGTACCGCCCGATTCCACCTGTATAATCGCAAGAAGTATGTTGACATATTCTTCAACGCCATATTCTTTGGCATATTTTTCTACCATAGGCTTATGAGCCAGCACTTCTGCGGAAACATTCACACCTCCATAATGAATATTGGAAATTCCGCTGTCCTGTTCATCTGAAAATAAAATGGCAACAAACAGAAGCAGTGAGAAGACCATCAAGAATAATCCAGAACCACCAATCACTAAAGTTTTCAACTTCATGGTTTCTTACCGACTTTCTTAATGGTGGCGGTTTTGATTGGTGGTCTACTTCTTGTATTTTGTAGTGGTACTCTTTGAACAGTAGACGGACGTTCTTTTGTGATTGGACGTTGTGAAGTTCTATCTGCTGTAGTGGTTGAAGTTGCTGGCTTTGAACGGTTTTTTCTTGAACGGTATTGCCTTGGCGTTCCACTTTTGGACTTGAAAAATCGGACTTAACTGCTGGACGCTCTTGTTTGGCTTGTTGAGATTCCTTATATGAAGTCTGAATATTAGACTGTTTTGAGGTCTGTTCATCATGATATTGTCTTGTCTTGTAGTCGGTCTTTCATGAACAGAAGAAGCAGGCTGTTTTTCTGTTTGACCTGTTCCATTTCAGAGCGACGCTTCGCAATGGTTTTTCGCCTTTGTTCCTGCTGTTCCTTGCGTCCACTGGCTCTGTCCGCTTTGGTTTGAGAAATACTACTGGTTAAATCACGGACATTCTCTTTTACTTTGGATTTTCCTTGATATACTGCATATCTTGCATTGGTCGGCAAATCTTTAACCTGTTCTTTCAAACCACTAGCAGTGTCTACCATTCTGTCTTTGGTATCAGCTACTGTACCGATGGTTTGACCGATACGTTTTCCAAGTGTTGATTTTTCCTTTCCGTCTGGTCGGGAGTGATCTGCTTGTGTCCTTGCAGAACTCCCCGAACCCGACTGTCCTTTTTACCTGTAACAATGGCAGACCCAGCCCCTAGAGTAGTCATGGAACGTCCAAGTTTCCGCTGTAGACGGTGCATGTGAGCGTGCATAAGCATACGAGGTTTTCTCATCACACGACTTCCCACACTTTGAGAATCGTTACTCTGTAGAGAAAACATACTCATTAAATCGCCCAGCTTGAAGTAGATTCCTGCAAAGGTCACAATCTGTAGAAAAGCAATCAAAAAGAACGGATAACCAGCCGATAAGGTATAGAGCATGGTTGAAATACTAAATGCTGTCGTAATAATCAATGTGATTCCAGCTCGTGTCAAAATGGTATTAAAGAGCTTTGTTATGGCTCGTTTTGACATACCATCAAATGATGGAATCATGCTTAAAATAAAGCTCACAGGCAGAAACATAGCATAGATGATAAAAAGTACCTGCGAGAAAATCATGATTCCTGTTAATAGGAATACAATATGGAAATCCCAATATTGAAGACAAATAGGAAGAAGACTGTACCTAAACGGTTAATGGTCTTTGTAATGGTTAGATTGGTATTGCTTCTGTCTTCAATTTCTTCCGCAACAATTTTTCTCTGTCTTCGCCATTGTTGGAATCTGGCTGGTGGAGAGCAGGCTTTCCACACGGTCAATACCGATACTTTCAATGTCTGAACTGTTGTATTGAAGCAGTAGCCACGGTTGCTGAACCTGTATGGAAAACAGGCTATCTCTGATTAAGTCCACGCTGTCCTTGCCTTGACTATCGGAATGGGGCATGACAATCTTCGTGCCAAGTGATAAACTGGCATTACTGATGTCTGATGAAAAGTCATTGATTTTTTAATGTAGTCGGGAGCGTAGGCAATAAAGGAAGCCGATAGGATAAACACCAGCACAAAATTCATAATGGCATGAATTGCCTTTGTGGTTTCTCTCTTTATCAGTCCCGTATAGGCAACATAAACCCCAAGAACCAAAATCAAGAGTAAGAGGAATCCAACATAGAAACCCTCTGTTGAAAATCCGTTGCACTCACACCAGCTAAGGTCTGCATATTCTTACCAATGGAATCTGCTGTAGCGGAAATGAAGTCTAAGGAATAGGCTTCCTGTACTAAGTAACCTGTCGCATTGGAAACATACAAACTGATTGTCCAAATAAAATTGGTAATGGCATATAGTCCATACATGACCTGTTTTCCAATCCCGTCCGACCAGTTCCACGGAAGCCAGCCCCAGCTATTATCCACATAAAATCCAGTTGATAGTTTTCAAGTGGGTATCGGCTGTATTCATTTGCCACATTGACCGTATCATCTACCAAGCCCGCAGCTTGAACCACCGTTCCCAGCATGGCTAAAAGAAAAATGGCAATCACAAGTGTGAAAGCCACTGTCATTGCCACTTTACCTAGACGTTTCAGCGTCCAGTTTGATTTTATTCTGTTTACTATTGATGGTTTCACATTTACACCTCTTTTCGCACAGGTGGTCTGGTATCAAAGGCATGGAGCAGTTCTTCAAATACAGGGTGGAACTGTATCACACCGACACGACCATATAAATCACTGATAAGGCATTGCCCGTTTTCCAAATCACGCAATCGCTTCTGATTGTTTTCGTCCTCTGGTCTACACCAAAAAAGGCTAAGGTCTTTTTAATCTCGTTAAGGTCAGTGGAACGAAATGCAAATTTTAAGCCGAGGTTATTTTCAGTTTTTCATCTAAGAGTCGTCTGTATTTTGGGTCACGAAATATACCCCAGCGTTCATAGCACGACCAGCCCGAACCAGCTTCATAGATAGTGTTTTTCCTTGTGCTACCTGTAAAAAGCTCCATGCTTCGTCTAAATCTACAATCTTGAAAATGCTTCGGTCTGTATGGATAAAGTCTAAAGCAAAGGTACTAATGACAATCAGCATAGCAACGGATAAAAGCTCCATAGTGGTATATTCCTCAAAGGAAGTTTCCTTGTCGGGAAGTACCAAGTCCGCAACCTGTATAATGTTCAGTTGTTTTTCTAAGCTGATAGACTGCTCCACATAACCATTACTGAATAATAAATGTGCAAAGTCATAGTCTGTAAAACTTTCGATATGGTCGGCTATACTGGTACTTAGTGGCGTATTCTCAACCCGTAATTCCTCAATCACTTTCATCAACCCTCGTACTTCACTATTGGTTACTGCACGAATGGCTTTTCTAAGGATTGGGAAGCGTTCCCCATCACGAGAGGAAATCCCCGTAAGGAATGTCAGAATATCAATAGCCAGTGATTCAGAATCTTTGGGATTTTTCATAATCACATAAGGGTCAAGTAAGCCTTTGTTTTTCTCATCAGAAGTCAGAGTGACGATATTGATTTCATGGGAAATCTCTGGCAAGGTTTCTTTCCATCTGCCACGTTCTGCTTTTGGGTCTACAATCACTGCTTGTGCCCCATAAAGCACCGCATAATAGACGATAAGGTTATTCGCAAAGGATTTACCACCACCCAGCGAACCAACAAAAGCCGACGCTAACGCATTGGTTACTGAACCCTTAACCCCTTGACTGGCAAGAGCAGGTTTCAGATAGACATTGCGTCCAGTATCTAAGCTGTAGCCAACATAAATCCCCTCATTTCCCCCAGCATTTGAGTAGCACCAAAACCTAAACCAGCGAGGAAATCAGAGGTCACGTATTGAATATAATCATTCATATAACGCTTGCTGGCAGGTAAAAATTCTTCATGTAAGCCGAGCATATCCCCAAATGGTCGTACCAGTTTTACGCTTAAATCGTCATAAAAATCTTTCACTTCATTACAACGACGTTTGAGTTCGTCAAGATCATTTGCTGATACCCTTACCACATAAGACAGCTTGTACATAGATTCCTTGCTTTGGTCTAAATTGGTTTCCAGCTCATTCACACTTTCCAGAGCTTCCGCCACATTGGAGCTGGTTTCATTATCACTTTGCCAAGCGTGGTTATCCAAGTCTTTCAGTTCTTTCTTTTTATTGCGGACAGTAGATAGGGCTTTACGATTCGCTACAATTTCCACATTCATTGACGTATCAATCGGAATGTAAATTGCTGTTGCTGGTAGTAGAAGATTTCAGAGGACGGGAAGTCCAGTTCTCCGACAATGCTGTTAATTGGTAAAGTAAGCTACATAGACGGTTTCATCTTCCTGCTGGATTTTCAAATATCGCTGTTTTTCTTCCACCAAACAGCGAGTAGGCTTAATCAAGTCATAGTATTTAATCAGCGTTTCATTATCCAGCTTTTTCTTTGATAGATGGTACTCATACTCTTCATAGGCAGTGCCTGTCTGTCCGTAAAGGTGTTCAATCAGATAGCGAAGTCGTCCTTATCTAACCTGCGGATTTTGAAACGACGAGAGATTTTATTTTCTAAGAGCTTTTCCATCTTCTGAAAACGCAGGATTTCATCATTACTCATACTAACAAAATCGCCCATCAGCTTATGGTTCACATCATAGACAAAATCAGACAAAGCATTTTTTGCTTCAACGGTAAGACTTTTCATAGAAAACTCCTGATCGTTGAGAAGCAACTTAAAGCCGATAAAGAAACGGTAGTTCACTTGATTTTCGCCAATCATGGATATTAAAGCGTCTGTCTGTTGGTCGATTTTGTCATAGGCAACCGCTTTGAGCTTGCCAGTGACTTCATTTTTGGAACGCTCTTGTGCAGAACGTATGCTGGATTCTGTACTGATTTGTAAAGCATGAATTTTGCCATCACGATTTTGTGCGATAAGCTGTCTGAAAGAATCATGCACTTGTATTTTCTGTTCTGGACTTAGAAATGAGTAATTGTAAGGAACAAGCTCATAGTAAGCATAACATTCCCCGTCTTTATTCCAGACGAGATTGTTTTCAATGTATTTAATTGGATATGCCATAAAATTCACTCCTAACTGCTGTAATGGCTTCTTGTGGCTGGTTTCTGCCAAGCGTTACTTTTTTTCCTGCATAGGTCAGCTTTGGTCGCAGTGCATAAGCAATGACAGACTTCAAAAATCCATAAGGCTTTTTACCATCAAAAGTTTTTGTAGACATAAACCATGTGAAAGCCACAGGAATCCCAAAGTATTTGAGAAATGCTCCCTCTATCATGGAAAGAGGGGGCAAGTTGCCAAGTATCATCACTGCAAAGAGTGACACGACAAACCATGTCATTTGCGTAAAGGTTATGGGAAACGGAAGTCTAAAATCATTGATAGAATACAGTACCTTTTCCACAGACCAGATACTGGTATAGCTTCGTATTTTCTTCATGTAATCAATCCTTTCATAAAAAATAGGGGTAGCTGATTGAGCCACCCCGTAAAATAGAAAATCTGCCAGTAGTAATGTACCGACAGATTTAATAGACGATTTCAAAAATCCCATGATTGGTTGAGATAAACGTTCCTGAAAGGTCTAAATCCCGACCATAGGCTTGATAATCAATATAGTTTTGAAGACTAGCTGGTACTTCGCCTAAAGCACCCGTTTCTTCAATGTAGTAGCGTGCCACGTCATACATATCATCACAATCGGAATGAATGATAATATCCTCTTGATGTTCGCTTAGTTCTTCAATGCTTGAAAAATGAGTGAGCAGAGCAGATAGCTCCGATTGTAATTCTTCGGGTAATTCCGATACCATTTCCCATAGTCGATTGAGTTCGCCAATGGAAGTGTATTCGTCAACCGTAAAGGGTAACTCGTAGTCATGAATGGCGTATTCCTCATATTCATCATTCAAGCCGATTTTCTCTTTGACTTCCTCAAAGTCAATGGGAAAGGTAAACCACGCACCGACCAATTCGCCCTCATTGTATTTGCCTAAATTCGCAATATAGACTTGCATATCGTCCATATATTCACGTCCTTTCTTTGTAGAGATTCAAAAATCCCTACCGCACTTCGTTTGGTGTACCATTCCTTTGCGGAACATAAGAAAACCACTTATATTCCACAAAAGAACGGTTTTATTTAAGCACCAATAATGCGATTGAATAGCTCTAGTAAAATGTCTTTTACTCCAGCAGCGTTGAAGACTAAGCCAACCGCAATAATCGCAATAATTAAAAAGCCAATCAGTTTGCTAAACTCACGCTTGAAGCCAAGATACAAGCCAATCACAACGATTGCTAAAAGCACCAGTGATTGAGCGTTTGATAGAAACCAGTTATAAAGGTTTTGTCCAAAATTCATAAAAATGTTCTCCTCTCTATATTCAATGAATTTGTATTTGAGTTATTTTTTTGTTGTTATCACGTCCTGTTCTTTTACTGACTGTTGCTTCAAAATCTGCTTGTGTCGGTCTGTCAGTTTCGCATGGTCGAGAATGTCTTTTACAACCTGCGTCTGGTTGATTTCATCAAGTTTAATCGCAACCTTTAAGGTCGGGGCAACTTGATGAGATAGCCAGTTCAGCGTCCTTTGGAAGGAGTAAGGCTCTGGTTTTGTGGTTAGTTTTAATCGTTCACGATTGTTCCCAATAAACCAAGCCCATTCTTCATTCAGTTTCCAATCAGAACGAGGTTTGGAATCGTCTTTATCTACAAAACGGATATACCGATTGATAATTTTAAAGGCGGTATGCTCTGGATTGTCATAGACGAGTAAATCACGGACTGCATAATAGGCACGCTCATTTTTCAATCGAATCTCAAAACGGTTTTTTACTTCTGCGTCTTCAATGGGAATATCATTTTTCTTGTACTGCTCGTAGTCCTTTTCATAGATACAGAAATAAACTTCACTTTGTAATGAACCGATATAGAGGGTGTTTCCCATACATTCCTTTTCCTCTTTGCGTACCAGTTCGCCACTGCGATAGCTTTTAAAACTGCGGAAGACGGAGATACATTCTTCCTGTTGGCACTTTTCAGTGAGTACAGGGATATTCAAAATCCCTGTCTTATCGTTAATGGCAAGGTCAAGGCGTTTCATCACACCGCCAGCCACCAAAACGTCCATAAAGAACTCATACCAGCTTCTTTGTTGTGCCAGAAGATAGCTTTCAAATTGTCTGCACCCACGACCTTTCAATTCCACCAGAACTCCTTTGTCCAGTTCATGGGAGCAAAGGACGAATATGTCGCCTAAAGCATAATGCTCTGAATAAGAATAGAAACCATAGTCCTCATGAAGAAAATAGGACAGTTTCAGTTGTAAGATGTTTTCGACCACCTGCTGTACGTCTGTTGTCGGAAAGCGAATCCTTACATAATCAAACAGCATTTCAAGGGGAGCGTCGGGATTGAAGCGTTCCAGAGCTTCCCAAAGGGACTGCTGTAAATCCTCTGATGGCTTGACTTTTCCTGTTTCAATATCGCTTAGATACTGCCTTGTAATACCAGTCGCAACAGCTAAACGGTTTTGAGATAGTCCATAAGCCAAGCGTTTTTCTTTTAAATGCTGTAACCAAGTTTGTTCATTCAGTAAAAATCCCTCCAATCAAAAAGGCGTATGTCAACTTTTAAAGCCCATTTGACATACGCTGAAATTTTGTAAATCCCTTGTAACCAAAGGATTTTCTAATGTTTTTTTGACTGTTTCCTGTCGATTTGTACCCCCCTGTTAGATACGGGGGGTTAAGTGCTGGCGTGGCTATTGCCACACCAATCGGCAGACAGTCCGCACGGCAAGGCTTACGCTTCGCACGCCTTTTGTGCGTCCTGCCTGCCGTCCACGAGTTTCTTTATCTCCCCTAAGAAATCATGTCCTTTCGGTACAAGGGGTGTGTAAAATTCAGATATGACACTTGTTCCTACATCAACATAGCCACGACCTTTGATTTGTTTTAAGAAAAAATCTTTTTGCACATCACTTCCAAACATCATACCATAGCCCATTTCAGACATACGACCTAAAGCCACTCTGAAATTAAATTGGTCACGGATACCGTCACCAAGATATTTTGCGTCTGGTCTTTGGCAGGCTAAGATTAAGAAAAAACCTGCCTGCCGACCTAACATGACTATCTGTTTTAACTTGTTTAAGACAGCGGTATTCTCCTTTGTTCCAAGCATTTCCATAAAAGCGACATATTCATCAAAAATCAGAAAATGAGCCGGAAGTCCCAAATAGGCATAGTTTTCTCCTGTTTTGTAGTTTTCCATTTCTTTCATTGAGATACTGCGTTCCAGCATTTCCTCATAGAATCTGTCAATGCAGGAAAGTATATCTTCCTTTTGGTAATAAACGTCTTTCATGACAGAACCTAAGTCTGCAAGGTCGGCGTTTTTTGGGTCAAAGATATACAGTTTTGCGTTTGTACAGAGCAGAGCTTCAATGAGTGTCAGGATAAAATAGGTTTTACCGCCACCTGTACCGCCTGCAATCAGCATGTGTGGGAGCTTGTCATATTCCCACCAGATATTTTTCATAAGGCGGAGCTTTCCATTTTTTGCCTGTACTTCATCAATGGATATGCGGTTTGCAATCATATCATAAAGCAAGGTGTATTCCATATAGGAATCTTTCAGCTCTTTTTCGGTCAGCTCACAATATAAGCCACTTTCTAACTTTTTCTCTAAATGCAGGAGCTGTTCCTGATACTTGCCCAGTGTGATTTCTACACGTATCCGTATCAGACCGTTTTTCATACGGTAATAGACTTTCGGGAAGTAGCTTATCTTTTCTCTTGTCCGACCGGAAGAATCTTCAAAAATGCCTTCTGATTTTACCTGTTTTGCTTCATACCATTTATTTTCCAGTATCATTCTGGCTAATTTCTGACGATGGTAGAGTTGTTTTACCCAGTCATAACGATAGCGTTTAATCACAAAAATCAGCGACAGACAAACAATACCGGAAATGATACAGCTTAAAGCAAGGTAGAGAGTATTGATTTCACTTGCCTTTGGTAAATGAAACTCCTGCCGGTTTATCTCTAAGATAGTTTTGGCATGAAACAGGGCGACTACAAGAATAAACACTGGCAGGAGTATAGATATGGCTGTATGAAATACCAAATCTTTATCACTTGGGCGAATCCGTTTACCGGAAAAAAGCCACCGTTTCATGTGCGTATTTCTCCTTTCGATTTTTTCTCTTTATCTTATTTTTCAATAACAGGCTCTTTTTTAGGAGCTTCTTTTTTAAAATTTCCCGTATTCTTTGCCGGTACAATATCATCTGCCTTGATATACCAGTCCACCTCTGCACCCTGAAAAGTTGCGGTTGCTACTGTATCGGCAACCGGATTGACAAGCTCTACATGTGCGTTATAGTCAAAGTTTTTTAGCGGAACACTTGCTGGAATGCTTACCTGAATCATTCGTCCCTGTCCTTTGGATTTAAGGTCATAGGTACGTTCCTTGATTTCTTCCGAAAGCGTGCCATCTTCCTTTTGAATGCGTACCTCACGACGGAGTGCGGAGAATTTCAGCTCTCCAAAGGTCGCTTCCTTTTCTAAAACAATACCGTTTGCTAATCTCATTTCTTTTCCTCACTTTCTATGCTTTTATCATGTCGTCTGCTTCCAAAATATAATTGGTAAAACCTCGTGTGCCGATTTTGTATCCCTCTGCTTTGATACGGGGATTGATGAGCTTTACTTTTTCCTCAAAGGCAAAGTTCTTTTCGCCTGCTTCTGCCGGAAGTGTTACCACAATATCGTCTGCTCTCTGCACATCGGAATAGAGGTTATAGCTTCTTGATAAAACGGTAAGCTGTCCGTTGATTCTTCTTTGTATGACCTTATCCTCACCGGCAAACTCCAAGTTTCCAAAAGTCTTTTCCATGTTGGGAATAACATATTTTAGTTCCATATTTTTCGTCCTTTCTGTGATATATTGATTTTTATATTTTCAGTGTGCCTGTCGTGGGAGAACGGCATTTCTTTTCATGAGGTTTTCTTGTCATCATTATCACGACCTTTCAAATTGAGTAAAAAAATAGACACCTCATATTTGAAGTGCCTACCTCTTTTGAATATTCAATTTGTATTGGAAGTGTCTTTTTAAATTTCACCTTTCAAGAAAAATCGTCGTACCAAAGCTCATTCATACGTAGTAAATCAGTAGTAATTTGATTGGTTTTATCCTTGATAGGGTGTAATGCTTCCAGTGTTTATGCGGATAATTGGGATTTTATGATGTT